>NZ_DALZDK010000024.1:37225-54663 GCF_031978665.1 Niallia sp.
AATGGAATAGAATTTCTAACTAATCAAAGTGGTATGTTAACAGGTGCGATTATTGGAGCTGGATGGACCTTCCTTGTTATGTTTGGTATCCATTGGGGAGTTGTACCAGCAATGTTAAATAACTTAAGTACAAATGGTTTCGATACGATTCGTCCTCCGGTAGCAAATGCTACATTTGCTCAAGCAGGTGTCGCTTTCGGTGTATTTCTTAAAGCAAAGGACAAAAAATTAAAATCTTATGCTTTATCTGTAATGATGCCTGCACTTTTAGCTGGTATCACTGAACCAATCGTTTATGGGTTGTCTGTTAAATACAGAAGGCCAATGATTGCAGCTGTTATTGGTGGTACGATTGGTGGAGGATTTGCAGGTGCTATGAAAACGACGGTTATTGCTTACGTTTTCCCAGCGCTTACTACACTTCCTGCATTTATGACGGATACCTTTGTTTTTTACGTAATTAGTATTACAGTGTCATTTGCAGTTACCGCTATATTAACGTATATTTTAGGATTTGATGAAGAGGGGGAAGATAACTCTGCTCTAAACAAGGAGAAGAGTTATAGTGGAAATACATCTAAAGTAGAACGCTCCATCGTATTATCTCCTATTTCGGGTGATGTTGTGCCATTGAGTAAGGTAAATGATCCAGCATTTTCAACGGAGGCAATGGGAAAAGGTGTTGCGATTGTACCAATGGATGGAAAAGTATATTCACCGATATCCGGTGTTGTAACCACTTTGTTTCCTACTGGTCATGCAATAGGATTAACATCAAATGAACAATTAGAAGTACTAATTCATGTAGGCATAGATACTGTTAAACTAGATGGGAAATATTTCACCTCGCATGTAAAACAAGGGGATACAATAGAACAAGGACAACTACTTGTAGAGTTTGATATAGCTAAGATTAAAGAAGCGGGTTACGATACTACAACGCCTATTATTATTACAAATTCAGCTCAGTATATTGATATAATTGAGACAAATCAAAAATCTATCGTGAAACAAGAAATATTATTAACAGCAGTAAATATGTAACCTATACCGAATCAAAATGAAAAAATAGGAGGAACTCTACTATGGAACATAAAACAAAAACGGCTTTCCCACAAGATTTTTTGTGGGGGGCTGCATCTGCAGCATATCAGGTAGAAGGAGCTTGGAATGAAGATGGAAAGGGCCCTTCTGTTTGGGACAATTTTGTAAGGATACCAGGGACAACATATAAAGGGAGTAATGGTGATATAGCAGTCGATCACTATCATCGTTATAAAGAAGATGTGAGTCTGATGGCCGAACAAGGTTTAAAAACATATCGTTTTTCCATTGCTTGGAGTCGTATCTTTCCAACAGGAAACGGGGAAATTAATGAAAAAGGACTTGAATTTTACGATAAATTAATAGATGAATTATTGTCTTATAATATTGAACCAATGATTACTTTATATCACTGGGATATTCCCCAAGCATTAATGGATCAATATAATGGGTGGGAGTCACGTCAAATTATTGAAGATTTTAATAACTACGCTAGAGTATTATTCGAGCGATATGGTGATAGAGTTAAATATTGGATCTCTTTAAATGAACAAAACTATTTTGTTAGCTATGGTTACGAAACTGCACTTCATCCTCCAGGAGTTAAGGATAGAAAAAGAATGTATGAGGTAAATCATATTGCAAATTTAGCTAATGCAACAGTAATCAAGTCTTTCCGCGAATTGGTTCCTAATGGAAAAATCGGACCTAGTTTTGCATATAAGCCATATTATCCTATTGACTCAAATCCGGAAAATATTCTTGCTTTTGAGAATAGCGAAGATTTAAATAACTACTTTTGGATGGATATATATGCTTGGGGGCAGTATCCAATTACCGCATGGAAATATTTAAAAGAACAAAATTTGACGCCGACAATTCATGATGGCGATTTAGAATTATTAAGATCAGCCAAGCCGGATTTTATGGGAGTAAACTATTACCGTACAACAACCGTTGAAAAAAATCCATTGGCTGGCGGTGTTGATATAGGTGTGAAAAATACCACTGGTAAGAAGGGTTCTGGTTCACAATCAGGAGTTCCTGGAATGTTTAAAACCACTTCTAACCCTCATGTAGAAACAACAAATTGGGATTGGGATATCGATCCTCAAGGCTTAAGAATTGGTTTGCGAAGAATAGCTACTCGTTATCAGCTACCAGTCCTAATTACTGAAAACGGTCTTGGCGAGTTTGATAAATTGGAAGAAGGCGATATTATAAATGATGACTATCGCATTGAATATCTTAAATCTCATATTCAATCCATTCAAGATGCTATTTCAGATGGGGTAGATGTATTAGGATACTGCGCATGGTCCTTTACAGATCTATTAAGTTGGTTGAACGGCTATCAAAAGCGTTATGGTTTCGTCTATGTAGATAGGGATGAAGATTCTGCTAAAGATCTACGACGTATTAAAAAGAAAAGTTTTGATTGGTATAAACATGTGATTGAAACGAATGGTGAATCACTATAAATTTATAAAATATCAATAAGTTTAGAGGATGATATCTTGTTTAGACGGGGTAATTGAAAGACGTAGAATTATCGATCAAACAATTTTACATAATCCCCGTAGAAACAAATAGGTTCTTATTGATAAACATCATAAAACCTAAAGATTAATTAGAGTGATGGCCGATTCTCACTTTATTGATCTTTAGGTTTCTTCTTTTGAGATGTCATCTTTCTCTGACTTGCTGAAAGGAATAATTAATTGTGAGAAATATATTTATTTTTTGTGTTCAGCTTATTTTTCTATGGGGAATCTATCAATTTTCGAATCTTATTATTAAAGTTTTCCATATACCTGTTCCAGCCAGTATTTTGGGAATATTAATACTATATACATTGTTATCTACAAAAATAATAAAGTTAAAAAATATAGAGATGGCAGCATCATTTCTAAATAAGCATCTTGCGTTTTTTTTTATACCCTTTGCTGTTGGATTAATGAATTATGGAAGCTTAGTGAAAACAATCGGGTTACAATTAATGGTAATGATTATAGGTAGTACCTTTATTGGGTTAGCGATAACCTCTGGGTTAACACAGTTCTTTATAAGAAAGGATAAGAAGAAAGATGAACATTCTCACTCTCTTTAATATCATGCTTACTATTTTTATATATGTCATAGCCTATTCTTTTTCTAAACGTGTTTCATCTCCATTTACAACTCCTGTGTTAACTACAACCATTATAATGGTAGCGGTTCTTCTCTCGATCGATGTAAATTATGAAAAATATGAATCTGCGAAAGAATGGATTTCGATATTGCTAGGACCAGCCACTGTTGCTTTGGCAGTTCCGCTTTATAAAAATCGGGCAATCATAAAAGGACATTTAAAAGCCTTAATAATCGGGGTATCTTTAGGGACTATTTCAACTATTATTTCTGCAGTAGGCCTATCTAAAGTGCTAGGCCTTTCTAATGATATTCAAGCGACATCCGCCGTTAAAGCAGTAACAACTCCAGTTGCAATTGAAACAGTGGTTCTTATCGGTGGGAATCCTTCGCTAACAGCAGTTCTTGTAGTAATTACAGGAATCTTTGGAGCAGTATTTGGACCAGTAGTATTATCATATATGAATATTTCTGAACCGTTTGCAAGAGGCCTTGGAATGGGAACTGTTTCACATGGAATTGGAACTAGCCAAGCTGTGACAGAAGGTTCTATACAAGGAGCAGTGTCAAGCGTGGGAATGGGGATTGCGGCTATAATCACTTCTATTATTTTGCCACTATTTTATAATATGTAGAGGGGAGTTGAGGGATGGTTCTCTTGCTTCCCTTAAGGGGAAGCAGAAGAACCGTCCCTCTGACTTACTTACATTCTTTCATCCCATTTTCTAGAATGCGCATTTGTAGCAATGTTTCTTCATCTTTTACCTGTTTGTCGGTCCTATTTATAATCACTTCATATAGATGGTCATATACTCTGCCATAGTCGCCTCGTTCTGAAACTACTTTTTCTTCATGGTATTGTCCGTTTTCATCTATATAGGTTAATGTTCCATAATGCTCGGGAAGATCGATGCCGAAATCAGGCTGGTCAGGCAAATAAAATAGTTTTAAATGCTCTTCTTGACGATCTTTTGTCTGTTTGACAAAACACCTTTCCCTATAAGCAACAAAGCTGGGACGTTCTTTTAATCGAAAATAGCTCTTAAATCTGAAGAATAGTAGATTTTATCATGCTTCTTCCAGGTGTCATGAGAAGGATTTCTCCGATATATCGTTTTAACCTTTATATTTTCTCGCTGCAAAACAAATGGCAAATGATAGCGATTTGTGCTTTTCCATTCCCGATATAACCGGTTGTTAACATGATTATTACTCCGATTTCTCTGTAATAATCTCATTATATGTTGGATAAATTTAGAAATTTTTTGGGAAGCAAGGGGACGGTACCTCAGCTTACCATATATCAGCTAATTCCCAAGCATCAAGGTTCAACAAGTGGATTTCTCCTTCTTCTGCAAATAAATCAATATAGATACTTGATGAATCTGGATAGATGCGTGATGTCATTACTGTTTCGCCATTGTTTATAAATAATTCTAAAGACGATCTATCGATATAGAGATGAAGTTTGATAGATTCACGATCCTGTTTGTGAACTTTGCTTCTTCTGATACCGCCTTCTCCTGTTCCTGATTGATTGCGGTCAACAATGATTTTTTCAGAAACGAAATCATAATAGATTGTTGTATTTTCTGTACTGTCTTCTGAACACCGAACCTTTATTCCAAACTTTCGAGCTGTACAATTCTTTAAGGAAAATTCGGCAACCATCTCTAGGCATTCACCCTTAATATGTTCTAGTCGAATAGTTTCCGAAATCGATGTTTCTGGTAATGTTCGGTGAACACCTCTAAGTTTTTTCAATTCTTCAATCGGTGTCATCACCAGTTGGTTATTTTCCATCAGTTTTAACTCACGAGGAACTGTCATTGCACCAGCCCAGCCGTGGGCTTGTTCTGGCATCGTTGCCTCCCACATGCTCATCCAACCAATAACAATTCGTCTTCCTTTGTTATCAAGAAAAGATTGCCCAGCGTAAAAATCAAAGCCTTTATCTAATTCAATAAAGTTACCATGCTTGAATTCCTTCGTATCATAATTAAATTCACCAACAAAATAACCATTTTGATAAAGGTTTTGATAAAGATCACCTTCTGGCTCGATTCCTTGTGGTGAAAACAAGAGGATATGTTTTCCATCGAGTTCAAAGAAGTCTGGACATTCAAACATATATCCCATTTTTCCAGTACTTTCAGCAATTATCCCTTGGTAGTCCCATCGAATTAAATCTATTGATTGATATAGGACAACATTGCCTAAATTGTTAACTTGGTTTCCTAACACCATGTACCATTTATTATTATGCTTCCATACCTTTGGATCCCGAAAATGTGGGGAACCATTCGTAGGTGGTTCCGAGATAATAGGGTTACTTAAGTGTTTTTGAAAATGGATTCCGTCGCTACTTTCTGCTAGACATTGATATTCAATGAATTCATCGTTCTCTTCATCAATATTGACATGTCCTGTATAAATTAGTGTTAATTTACCATTCACATCGATGGCGCTTCCGGAAAAACAACCGCTTTTGTCGTAAAATTCTCCAGGGGCAAGTGCGATAGGAAGATGTTCCCAGAATACTAAATCCCTACTTTTAACATGCCCCCAATGGATTGGTCCTCCAGTTGGACTATAAGGATGATGCTGATAAAACACATGATATTCTCCGTTCCATTGGATTAAGCCGTTTGGGTCGTTAATCCAATGGGAAGGAGCCATAATATGGTAACCTAAGCGGTAAGGGGTATCCTTTACCTTTTCACCGGCTTCCTGTACTACCTTTTGAGCAAGTGCAAGTCGTGTTTCATGATTAGTCATACCATTCTCCTTTCAAGTATTGGAAGCTATTAAAGCTTAGACTTCCTTTAAGTGCCAAACGTAGCTTTGGAAATCTCCACGGATGTCTGCAGGGATGCTTAACCCTACATAACAAAGTTCATCGCCGCCATAGACTTTGTTAGAACCTACTATTTGATATGTTTTGTTCGTATCAAGGCCAGTAAGTTTTAAAACCTTTAATGATGCAGCAGGTTCAGCTAAAACGGTAAAATAATAGACATACACTTCGGTTTTATCTTTGTTTGTAAATAACCAGGCAGTTTCATTTCCTTCAAAAGGGCTTTTCAAGCGATAAAAATCGCCGAATTGAATGAGCTTTCTAATTTCTTTATATTTTTCTACTTGTTTTTTCACTTCTTCTTGTTCGTCATCTAACAGTTTTGTTAAATCTAGTTCATACCCTAGATTTCCTGCCATCGCTACATCTCCGCGCATCTTCATTGTAGTAATGCGGTCCACTTGGTGGTTTGGGACAGCTGAAACATGTGATCCCATTGAAATAATTGGATAAACAATGCTTGTTCCATGTTGAATCTTTAGTCGGGAAACTGCGTCTGTATTATCACTTGTCCATGTCTGTGGCATATAATAAAGCATTCCTGGATCAAATCTTCCACCGCCGCCGGAGCAGCTTTCAAATAGGATATGAGGGAAGGATGTTGTAATCTTGTCCATCACTTTATATAACCCGAGAATATAGCGATGTGCTGTTTCTCTTTGTCTATGAGATGGAAGAGATGCGGATCCGATTTCTGTCATATGGCGATTCATATCCCATTTTACATAAGAGATAGATGCACTTGACAAGATATCACTTAATCTTTTTATGATTTCTTCACATACATCGTCTCTTGAAAAATCGAGAATTAGTTGATTACGGCTTTCTGAACGGTTTCTGCCAGGAACATGCAAACACCAATCAGGATGTTCACGGTAAAGGTCACTATCAACTGAAATCATTTCTGGTTCAAACCAAAGTCCAAAATGCATATCCATTTCATTGATTTTGTTAGCAAGGTGATCTAATCCGTTGGGAAGTTTTTCTTGATCTACAAACCAGTCACCTAAAGAAGAAGTATCGTCGTTTCTTTTACCAAACCAGCCATCATCAAGAACAAATAATTCGATTCCAAGCTCGTGACCTGCTTTTGCAATTTGAAGGATTTTTTCCTCGTTAAAATCGAAATAAGTTGCCTCCCAGTTGTTCACTAAGATAGGGCGCTCTTTATCTCGATATGTTCCTCTTATTAAACGAGTTCGATATAACTCGTGAAAGGTTCGTGACATGTCTCCGATTCCCAAATCGGAATATACCATGACTGCTTCTGGTGTTTGAAATTCTTCACCAGCTTCAAGCTGCCAACTAAAGTCAAACGGATTTATTCCCATCGTTACGCGGGTATTTGAAAATTGATCTACTTCGACTTGGGCGAGAAAGTTTCCACTATAGACAAAGTTAAACCCGTAAACCTCACCGCTATTTTCTGTCGTACCTTTCCTTAATAGAGCAATAAATGGATTATGTTGATGGGAACTAGCCCCTCTTGTACTTTCAATTGATTGAATTCCATGACAAAGTGGCTGTTTTTCAATAAATCGTTCTTTAACATGTGCTCCGTGTAAATGAAGGAAATCAAAGTCAGCATCCCTATAATCAACAGAAAGGCTATGTGCAGCTAGTACTTTTAATGAGTCTGTCCCTTCATTTACTATACGGGCTGACCTTGTAATAACATTGAATTCTTCGTATACGGTATAATTCAGCACTATTTTTAAATCGACTAAGGAATCTTTCATTACTATTTCGAGTGTCTCTGCCTCATTTTCATGTTCAACATATGTAGAAGGTAACCCTTTAATAGGATGCTTCCCTTTAAAAATTGTATGGGATTCATAACGTAAATCCGTTACAGTTGAACCATTTTTAAACTGGATTTGATAAGCTGGTTTACGAAAATCTGTATTTCCATATTGAGGATATTCTTGCGGCAATGTATCAAGTGAGAATGTCCTATCATCTCTATGGTGATAGGGATTGCCGGAAAAACCGCGGTCTAGCATTTGCATATAATTTGAGTGGCGGTAGTTATTTATTTTTTTCCCCCAATATAGGTGAGATAAATAACCATCGCGAATAATTTGCATAACATAACTTGTATCTTTGGCCTTTATGTGAAACGTTTTATTAACAGCATCAAAATGAATACCCATGTTTTATTACCCACCCCAGACAGTATTATGATTAAATGAAGAACCTAATGCCATAAACAACAATTTCTTGTTATTTTATGGCACCTTTTACAACTCCGCCAATGATCCATTTTTGTGCAAATAGATAGACAATTACCATTGGGGTAAGTGCTAATAGATAGGAAGCAAATGCTAGATTATAGTCCGTTCCAAATTCTGTCTGGAATACATATTGGACTAGTGGCAATGTAGCATGTTCTGTATCGCTAAGAACAATGAGCGGTAGCAAAAAGTCATTCCATGCCCAAAGACAAGTTAGGATTCCGACTGTTGCGTTAATTGGTGTTAGTAGCGGGAAAATAACCTTCCAGAATACGCCCCAAGTACTACAGCCATCAACGATAGCAGCTTCTTCTAATTCTATTGGGATAGAACGAATGTATCCTACATATATAAATATATTCATTGCCATTCCGTAAACTACGTAAAGTAAAATAAGACCTACAGGATTATTTAAACCAAGAGCCGAAGTTTGTTTAACGATTGGTAGCATAATAATCGGGAATGGAATAAATAATGCGCTGACAAAGTAAAAGTATAATCCCTTAAAAAATTTCCTATGCATATTTCTCGCAATCGCATAAGCAATCATCGAGTTTGAAAGAATCGTAAAGATTAATGTGAAAATGGTAATTACAGCACTATTTTTAAAAGCGTTAAAGAAATTAGTTGCTTCAATTGCTCGTGTGAAATTTTCCCAATGGAATCCAAGCGGGAAGGAGAGTGCAGATTGAGCAAGTTCTTGTGGCGTTTTAAGTGCAATAGAAATAGCCATATACAATGGAATGACGATAAAGAGAGATCCTAGAGTAATTAATATCGTTACAGGCCAGTTTGTTTTCTGTTTCATTACATATCCATCTCCCTTTTTTGTAGGAATTTAAGTTGAACTACAGAAATAACCATAATTAGGATAAAGTAGATTACAGCATTTGCAGATTGATAAGCAAACTCTCCGCCACTAAATCCGCCATTATAAATTAAAAGAGAAATAGATGTGGTTTCATAACCTGGTCCACCGCCTGTCATCGCAACGATGTGGTCAAAAACCATTAAGGAATTTTTCATCGATAATACCATGTTTATTGTAAAAAAAGGTGCGATGATTGGAAATGTTACTTTCCAAAATTGCTTCCATTTATTTGCTCCGTCCAAGCTTGAAGCTTCATATAATTCCGTTGGCACGGTTTGGAGTCCAGATAAATATAGAATGATATTGAATGCGCATGCCTGCCAAATAAAAACTAGTAATATACCAATCCAAGCAAGATCAACATCCCCAAGAATATTTGTAGTTAAAAATTCAATATGGTATTTCTCACCTAAATCGGGGAGAATATTTGTGAAAAAAAAGTTGAAAATAAAACCAACAATTAAAACGCTTAATACGTTTGGTAAAAAATAAATAGCGCGAAAGAAATTGCGACCTTTGATTTTAGAATTTAGTCCGACTGCAATTGCGAGGCTGATAATATTTACAAGTATTGAGGCGACCACTGCAAATTTAAATGTAAAGATATAAGAGTCCCTTACAACAGTATCCTTGAATAAATTAACATAATTTTTCAGACCTACGAAATCATAATCTAAACTGATTCCATTCCAGTTAGTAAAAGAATAGTAGATTCCTTGTAGTGCCGGAAAGGTATGGAACGCAGCAAAAAGAATTAAAGCGGGTAGAACCATCATATAAAAGGCGACAGTTCGAGAGTTTATTTTCCGTTTTGATTTCACATCCAATTTAGTAGAAGAAACACGTAGGTTATTAACAGTAAGATTATCTTTTTTCATTTTTTTCACATCCTTATGAAAGGTAGAGGGTGACTAAACCGTTTAGATCACCCTTGTTTTAAAAGATTATTTTCTGGACTGTACTTTTTCCCAATCGCTTTGTAATTTTTCAAGAAAAGTGTCAACATCTTTATTTATTACTAATGTCTGTAAAGTTTTTTCAGGCATAACACCTGTTGGAATATAGTGGTCAGGGAAGTCTGTTAAAGCGCCTTTTTCAAAGCTTTCTTTTAGGTCATCAACAGTTGGATCATCTTGAGTGATTCCATTAACAGCTGAAAAGGCATTTTGTTCATCAATATATTGTTTTACATTTTCTTCTTTTAGAAGAAATTCAACAAATTTCATCGCCTCTTCTGGATGTTTTGATGTTGCAGCTACGCCAAGAATCAAGTCTACCCCAGAAATTACTTTAGTTTCATCTGGATTATTCGTTACTGGGAATGGAAATACACCTAACTCAATTTCTGGATTTGCTTTCTTAATTTCTGGCAAAGCCCAAATTCCTTGTAGATACATAGCGGACTCTCCATTTGCAAAGGCCGTATTTCCGTCATTATAAGCAACGCCCTGTTGGTTTTTATGGCCATACTCTGTTAATTGAACTAGTTTTTCAGCTGCTTCTTTGTAGCGTTCTTTAACTAGAATACTTCCGCTATTTAGCTCACTATAGAAATCGTCTCCTTGAGTATTTGCAGCAAGCGCATTAAATGCTGGAAGGGTAGTCCAGGCATCCTTATATGTATGGTAAAATGGAATTTTTCCAGCAGCCTTTACTTTTTCGGCTACTGCAATGAAATCATCCCAGGTCTTAGGAACTGCCAGTCCAAGTTCTGAAAAAATGGCTTTGTTGTATATTACTCCAACAGCGTTTGCGACATAAGGAAAGGCATAGACTTCATCAAGTCCAGATACATCTTTCAGCATTTGCACGTAAGCTGGTTGAATGTTTTCTAAATTTTTATCCTCCGTAACGTCTGTAAAAACTCCGGCATTAGCTAAATCGCTATAGGTCATATCACCGCCAACACCGATAATATCGGGAATATCGCTTTTCGAGACTCTTGTTCGTAAAACAGTGGATGGTTCAGGCGGGCTTGCCTGTTCGACATCAATAGTTGGATTTTCTTCCTCGAACTTTGCAATTAACTTATCGATTGTTTCCATTCCTTCGCGTTTATGATGAAAAAATTCAATCTTAACTTGATCTCCACTTGCACTCTTTTCACCATTGCCACAACCAGCTAATAAAGAAATAGATAAGGCACCAACTGCTAGTATTGAAATACTTTTCTTCATTTAAATTACCTCCGATATTTTAAAGTTTTATTGGAAAATATTTATTTGCTGATATCGTGTCTATATAACTTGTGTATTTTCTTTTTGGTACCGATTCCATTATTATCATCTAAGAAGATTGGCCTTCTTAGATTTTTTTGGGTTTAGCTATACTTTCCCGAAAAATCAGCTCGGTAGGCAGTACTACCTTTAACGGAATGTCTCTGCCATTCAAACGGTCATAAAGAAGCTTTACAGCTGTCTTTCCCATTTCAACGGAATGGATATTCACAGTGGAAAGTGCTGGGTTAAGAAAAGCGGCAGAGTCAATATTGTCAAAACTGAAAACGGATAGATCCTCAGGAACTTTTATCCCATCTTCATGCATAGCTCTGAATGCCCCTAATGCCATTGGATCACTTGCTACCACAATAGCGCTTGGCAAGTTGCCTTTTTGTATTAATTCTTTCATTAAATGATACCCACCGTTTGGTCCCCATTCACCGACTAGAATATTATCTGGATTGTATAAATTTTTTCCCTTCATTACTTTCTCAAAGACAGTTTTGCGTACATCCTCTTTTTCTTGGACTATTTGGTTCGTTATATCTTTTACATAGGTTCGACCACCTAAATATGCAATTTGTTCATGACCTAGTTCAAATAAATGGTCTAGAATTTGATATGTTGCCCCTTCTAAATCTGATATAACGACGTCAACATCACCACCAGTTGGAGCATAATCTACAAATACAATATTATTATTTTCATAGTAATTTTCTTTCAATTCTTTTAAATCCACTGTACCAATTACAATTAAACCATCTAAGGATTGTAATGCCCCTTCATCAAGATCGCTAACACCGACAGTAAGAATAGATGCAATGTTCATTCCATATTCCTCACAAACCCTTTCTACGCCTAAGCGCAAGGCGATGAAATAAGGATCATTTACTTCGTCTTCCTCTGTGTTTGTTAGAAGTAGACCAATACTATAGACTGGTTTCTTGATTGAATTATTACTTCTTTTTTTTGTAGATTTATAGTTTAATTCATTTGCAATCTTCATCACTCGTTTACGCGTATCTTCTGAAACGGAAAGTGATTGATCATTATTTAATAATCGAGAAACAGTGGCTTGCGAGACATTAGCTAAATTAGCTATTTCCTTTATTGTTGTCATACCATCACATACCTTTTAATGTATTTAGTAAATTTTACTTAATGTTTATAAAAGTAATATATCAAGAATAGCGCTTACAATCAAGAATTATTTTATGAAATTAAGTAATTTTATCGTTTTATCGGTTTTATTTACTTAAGTTTACTAAATCTTAAGTAGAATCGTGATGTTTCTGATTTCCTTTTAGAGGTGAAACTACAGATATTCATATAGATAGTTACTTAAGGAAGATATGGTGTAAGATATTAATCTTTTTTATATTTGTAGGTTTTCTACCCTTATTAAGGACGAGTTTTCATTCTATTTAGAATAATTTATAGTTAAATTAGTTAAAAAAATTAAAGGAGGGTACATGGGAAACTGAATAATGTTGCATTTGTATAGGTTTGGATGATGATAGTATTTGGATGGAATGGCTAATTTCTGTATAAAAAGAATCATTACTGCCTACCCTTAAATAATGCAAGGAGTGGTGAGAATGTTCTATATGGAGATTATTGTAGCAATTCTTTTAATCATGGCTTTTATGAAGTATTTCTGGACCAAACGGGAAAACGAATATCATACTTCGCTGTTGGCGAATCATATACAATCAGGTGAGGAATTAAAAAAGACATTGGCCATGGGGTTGTATATGCGATTTTGCAATGAAAGGGAAGACCATGATCCACAGTATTCATCCATTTATTTGAAACAAGATCCTATTCAGTTTGAAAGGTTCGTGGCTGACATAATGGAAAAAACTCGTGGTGGATCGACCTGGGTTACACCGCCAACTGATGATTTTGGGGTGGACTTTGAACATGAAACAGAAAAAGGTCTATTTCTTGGACAAGTGAAATGCCCTCAGGGAGATTTGAATTTTGAGCCGATTGCACTGATTCATTCTAATATGGTGAAAAGAGGAGCAGTGGGGGGGTATGTCATTACAACCGGCAGCTTTACACCTGCTGCGTATGAATATGCAAAAGAATTAAACATCGAATTATTTGATGGAGTAAAGTTTGTAGAAACTTGGTTAGCTAGCCTAAGTAACGTAGAAAAAGAAATAAAGGAATTATTGCCAATATAGGGAAGCAGAGGGACGGTTTTCATGAGGTCATATTGGCCACATAAGAATCGTCCCTCGGAGTCTTATTGAATAAAATATTACTTTGACAGGTAGAGTAATTTATTGTATGATTACTCTAACAGATAGAGTAGTAGTTGAATAAGGATGTGTGGTTATGATTAGAAGCGATATAATTCGAGGGCATCTAGATTCGATCATCTTGTGTTTATTATTAGAAGAGGATCGATATGGTTATGAAATCTCAAAAGAGATAAGCAATCGTACAAACAATGGATTTCAGATTAAAGAGGCTACTTTATATGCAGTTTTCCAACGATTAGAAAAAAAAGAATTAATTGAATCCTATATTGGGGATGTAACGATGGGAGGGCGAAGAAAGTACTATAAAATTACTAAACTTGGAAAAGCATTTTTAAGAGAATCAGCAGATGAGTGGAAAGAGTTAAAAAAAATTGTGGACTTATTTATGGAGGGATTAAAGTGAAAGAGTTAAGAAACCATGTTGATAAATTATTTGCGGATATTCCGGAAAGTGAAGAGAAAGAGGCTATTAAAGAAGAGGTTTTAGAGAATCTTGAAGAAAAGGTATTTGACTTAATGGAACAAGGAAAAGCAGAAGAAGATGCTGTTAATAAGGCAATTGTGGATTTTGGGGATATTGATGATCTGAAAGCAGAGCTAAACATGAACCAACCGGTTAAAAAGAATATGAAAAAAATTAATTTAGGATTCTCTATATGGGGAAGCGCACTTACCATCGCGTTAGTTGTGTTTATTAACTTTTACTATACTCCTAATACTATTTGGTTTGTTTATCCAACTTTTGCGGTATTATGGTGGCCATTAGCAATGTACTTTTCTTGGCTGCGTTCCAAGTAAGGAGGAGAAAAGAGATGAATAAAATTGATAAATACTTTCTTCTTTCTGGAAGTATAATGACTATTTTGTTTTTTGTGATTGTAAATTTACTCACAGGAGCAGATTATCCTTGGTCCATTTACCCGCTTTTTGCCATTTTGATCGGTGCAACAAGTGTTATCTTCGGGGTTGCAGAGCGCTATAAGCAACAAGCAATCTATATTTCAGGATTATTAATTGTATTTTTGCTACTTATTAATGTCATGCATTCACCAAGTTTTCCATGGTTTTTATTTGCGGTCTATCCGATTCTATGGTGGCCAATCCTTGTTAGTTTAGGAAAAAGAGCACAGTCTATACGGATAGCTATTATTGGTAGCATGTGTACGATTATCTATTATTTTATTTTGAATATGTTTTTTGCACCGAATTATCTTTGGTTTATTTATCCAACTTTTATGATTTTATGGTGGCCGTTATCTATCTTTCATACAAAAAGAAAAACATTTTATCGTTATTCCATTCATGGAAGTATATTAATTAGTTTATTTTTTATAATTGTTAACCTAATCTCTTCACCAGACACAGTTTGGGCAATTTACCCAATATTTGCAGTGTTATGGTGGCCATTAAGCATGTATTATTATTTTAAAAAGGAAAATAGATCGTAAAAAATATTTTCTTTGCAGTTATCTATTTTAATATCGACTGACTCAGTCAATTAATCCAAAAATGTAAGGAGTAGTAGATGGAAAGATATATATATTTAGTATTTACAGATACAGGAACCTATTTCACTCGATTAATCAAATTCTTTACGAAAAGACCATATAATCATGCATCTCTTTCTATGGATGCTGATTTATATCATGTCTATAGCTTTGGTAGGAAAAATATCAGAAATCCTTTTGAAGGTGGATTTGTTCGCGAAGAAATGGGAAATGAATTTTTTCATTCAGCGAGAGCGACTATCTACCGTTGCTCCGTTACGGAAGAACAATACCAAAAGACTAGGCAATTAATAACAAGATTTGATGAGCAAAGAGATCAATATAAATACAATCTTTTAGGATTATTTGCCATCGCGTTAAAAAAACAATGGTCTCGTAAAAATGCCTTTTGTTGCTCTCAATTTGTTGCATTCGTTTTAGAAGAAGCTGGTATAATCAGATTTGAGAAATCTATATCATTAGTTACCCCGCAGGATTTATCTGAACTGACATCAATGGATGCTGTCTTTGAAGGGGAATTAGCGGATTATTTAAATAGAGAGACAATAATGTATGTGGGTAATAAACTTTCAGCTATTTAATTTCCTTTTTCTGAAAACGCGGCTTGTTTTTCTTCCTACTATCCTCATGCTATAATGAAATAATGGATATAGAAGAAAAGGAGTTCGAAAAGTATGCCTGTTCCACTAAATGATTATAAGTCAGAAGATATACGCATCAAACGAAAACTGCAGATTATGAATGCAGCATTAAAAGTATTTGCAGATAATGGCATAAGACTGACGAAGGTAAGTATGATTACAGAAGAAGCTGGAATTAGCCATGGATTGCTGTATCATTATTTCTCTTCAAAGGAAGAAGTGCTACATGAAAGCTTGAAATGGGCAGTGTCAGAAGTGGAAGAAGATATGCAGGAGATTTTGAATTGCTATGAAAGTTCTATTGATCGCATCAAAGCATTTACGAAGTTTGCTTTTATAGAAGGGAATAGTAATATCTTTCGAATTATACAACATATTTATCGAGCAAATGATATTCCAGAAGATACAATCGAATTAATCGAGAGTCATGGAAACTTATATGAGCAGTTTCTTGCTCCTTTATTCGTGGAAGGACAAGAACAGGGAGAAATCATACAAGGAGATGTAAATGAACTAGTGGAGGTTTATTTAACATCACTTGCAGGGATTATTATGACAGAAGGTTTAATGAACTGGAAAGAGAATATCGATTACAGAACGCGTCTGTTTTTAAGAATGGTTACTGTGCAACAAGATAAATGAGTCCATGTAAAATAGAATAATTTTTTCTTTCTGTATATTTCAATTGATAATATCATATAATTGACTGACTTATTCAGTCGTTTTTTTTATTTTGAAATTGACTGATTTAGTCAATCGAAATTATGAGGGTGAATTGACTGAACTAATCAGCCAATGTAGTGAAAAGGGGGAGGCAGATGTCTGAAACTGCAATAATTATGCGAAATGTCAAAAAAACTTTTGGAGATCAAATCGTTTTAAACGATTTAAACTTGGAGGTAGCAACTGGATCTATTTTTGCCTTACTTGGGGAGAATGGGGCTGGTAAAACCACCACTGTTCGTATTCTTTCTACATTATTGCAAGCCGACGAAGGGACTGTGGAGATAGCTGGAATTAATACGAAGCAAAATCCTGCTGCAATTAGAGAGGTTATTAGCTTAACAGGACAATATACTGCGATAGATGAGCTTTTGACTGGAGAGGAAAATCTACAATTAATGGGAAGATTAAATCATTTGGGACGTAAGGAAGTAAAGCAACGAACGAGTGAGTTGCTTGAACAATTTGATTTAGTCGATGCAGCGAAGAAATCGGTAAAACAGTATTCTGGCGGGATGCGCCGAAGACTTGACATTGCGATCAGCCTGATAAGGACGCCAAAAATAATTTTCTTGGATGAACCTACTACTGGGTTAGATCCAAGAAGTCGTATGGATATGTGGAATGCAATAAGAGTGCTTGCTGAAAACGGAGTAACTATTTTTCTAACGACTCAATATTTGGAAGAGGCAGATCAGCTTGCTAATCGAATTGGGGTTATTCATAGGGGGGAAATTGTCGAAGAAGGAACGGCAAATGAATTAAAACAGTTAGTTGGAGAGGAAAAAATCATTCTACAGTTTTATAATGAGGCAGACTGTCGAAATGCTTTAGGAATAATAAAGGGTCAGGTAGATTGGCCAAAAGTAAGCATAGAGATTGCAACAGATGGAAATCCCGAACAACTGCGACACTTTCTAAACAGTTTACATGAGGCA
>NZ_DALZDK010000024.1:54673-85602 GCF_031978665.1 Niallia sp.
TGAGGCAGAAATTAAGGTTGCTGCCGTTCATTCTCGTAAGGCGACCTTGGATGATGTATTTATGCAAATAACGGAGAGAGGGGTTCAGTACAATGAAAGAAACGGCATTTTATTGGGCAATAAGTGACGGATGGGCGATGTTTCAACGGAATTGGAAACACATCTTTAGAAATCCAGAATCGATTATTATTAGCATCGCTTTACCTGTCATCCTGATGCTAATGTTTGTTTATGTATTTGGAGGTGCCATTGAAACCAACGCAGCTTATGTCAACTATGTGGTACCAGGGATTATTATTACTTGTCTAGGTTATGGAAGTTCGACTACCGCGATGGGGATTACACAGGATATGACTGGAGGGCTGTTTACTCGCCTTCGCAGCATGCCTGTTCATCCTTCCTCTATGTTGGTTGGGCATGTTGCAGGCAGTCTTGCCAAGAACTTAATTAGCACGGTAATTGTTATAATGGTTGCATTTCTTATCGGTTTTAGGCCAAATGCTGGATTCACAGATTGGCTTGCAGCGTTTGGGCTACTGTTACTATTTATACTATCACTTTGTTGGATTGCTGTTGTATGCGGATTGTTAGCGAATAATATAGAAGTGGCAAGCACATTTACCTTTCTGCCAATGTTTCTACCCTATGTAAGCAGCGCATTTGTACCAACGGATACGATGCCAAAATGGCTCCAGGATTTTTCTGATAGCCAGCCCATGACACCACTGATAGAATCTTTGCGCGGTTTATTGATTGGCACACCGATTGGTAATAACGTTATATTATCTATCATCTGGTTCGGCAGCATGCTCATTTTAGCATTTGTTGCAGCAATCTTGATTTTTAAACAGAAAGGTGTTCATTAGTCCAGTGTCTTTAAGAAGGGACGATTCTTATGATGATGAATGTCCTCATAAGAATCGTCCCTTTGTTCCCCTTAAAGATTTACAATATTTTTATCTACCAAGCTACGTCTGCGATTCAACTCTGTATCCATTGCTGAGCGTTTCTCATCGAGCTTGTAGAATAGCATGGTTATTCCGATTAGAAAGCAGATTGCTAGCGGTACCCAAATGAAGCTTATTTCAATATACGATAATGCCTTTGGCGTTTGAGTAGAGTTCGGAACATAGCCACCCATTTGAAGAAAGACGCCGACAAGGGCACTGCCAAGACCTAAGCTTATTTTGACTGCGAAACCTTGGAAAGCTGCAATCATTCCTGCAATACTCTTGTTGTTTTTATACTCCGAATAATCGATAATATCTGGCTGAATAGCAAAGGTGGTCCCGAAAATACCGTAAATTCCAAGACCGGTAATTGCCAAACCAGTAATCAGTAAGACAGGAGATGTTTTTCCAAAATAGATCATTAGATCTCCAACAATATAAATGAGGACACTTAAAAGCAATACATTCTTTTTTGGTAGTTTTTTTTGAAGCCAAGGTAAAAGAAGCAGCATTGGCAGACCAGAGAGAATCCCGAATAGTCCTACAAATGTGAGCCAATCTGTCCGTCCAAGATTGTAAGTAAAATAATAGATTACCGTTGTATTTCTTATAACAAATAAGGCGAAGTACAGAAAGTTCAAGATAAAAAAGATCATCGCATGACCAGTTAAACCTTTTAAATCGTCTTTAAATGAGGACTTTCCTCGTTCGACAGTAGGGGGGACAACTTCTTTTGTATTCATAAACGTAAAGACAAACACAATTACTGCTGCAACCCCGTAAATAGTCATTGTAATGAGATATCCTTTTTGGGTATCCCCTTTTCCGAAAAAATTAACAAGTGGATTTGTAATGGTCATAACTAAAGCGGTTCCAATTAAGGCGCAAATCATTCTAGTTGAGACTAGCCAGTTTCGTTCATGATTATCCGAAGTTAATCTTGGCACAATGGTGTTTAATGGAATATTTACTACTGTATAGGCAATGTTTAATAAACAATACGTTACGTAAGCCCATACAATTTTTCCTCCCATACTGAAATCAGGGACAATAAACGTCAGAATCGTAAAGACGGCAAAAGGGATAGCTCCAATGATGAAATAAGGTCTTCCTTGTCCCCATCTAGTATTTGTTCTATCTACTAATAATCCCATGCCTGTATCAGCAAATGCATCAATAATCTTTGTTACGAGCATTAAAGTTCCAGCAACCGCTGCGGTAATTCCAAACACATCTGTATAGAAAAACAGTAAATAAGATGCCATTGTACTAAATACAAGATTACATGCGAAGTCCCCAGCTCCGTATCCAATCCTTTTTCTCCATTTTTCCATCCCTATCACCATCCATTTCGTAAAAAAACTCTTACATTGCTGAAATCCTTGTCAACGTTTTCATATCTGTTTTTAAATTCTTATAAATAGATTTATAAACATGATAATATTCATTGTATTTTTGATGATTCTCTGTATTTGGCATAATCTTTTCATCGAGAACCTGCCATTTCTTTACTTCTTCATAAGAGAGAAGGCCAGTTCCAATTCCGGCAAGCATAACATCGCCCATATTGGCTTCTACATCATGAATCGGACAGACAACAGGATAGCCTGTAACATCTGCAAAAATTTGTCGCCACAATTTAGATTTGGTTACACCGCCTGCAAGTAAGATATATTCTCCAAGATATTCACCAGTCGCTTCAATTGCATCACGCAAAGAGAAGGCAACTGCTTCAAGAAAAGCGCGATAGATATGGGCTTTTGTATGTGCCAATGACAGTCCAACCATGGTACCTTTTGCATCCGAATCCCAAATTGGACTTCTTTCGCCCATAAAATAGGGAAGGACAATCAAGCCTTGACTTCCGACTGGTATGTTAGCTGCTTGTTCATTTAATACTTCATAAGCATTCTTTCCGCCAGCCTTTTCGACTTCCAGTTCATATTGACACATTGTTTGACGGAACCATTTCACAATCGCACCAGCAGTATTTCCACCAGCAAAATAATAAGAAAGTCTTTTTGCATCGTATAAATATGGCCAAACAATTAAGTCTTTTCCTTTGATTGGTTTATCAGAAATGAGGGCCGCACACATGGAAGTTCCGATTGCTGCAGCATAAATACCAGATTCCAATACACCGAGTCCAATATTGGCAGCACCACAGTCGATTCCACTCGCAATGACTGGCATTCCTTCTGAAAGTCCTAACTCTGCTGCAGCTTCTTTCGTTAAGCCGCCGACAATATCAGTTGATTCTACAATTTTTTTAGGCATGAGTGATGCGGGAATTCCCATAGCATCCATCATTTCTTTTGACCACGTTCTGTTATTCATATCGAAAATACCACCGATATTTCCTGCAGAAGAATAATCAATAGCAACTTCTCCTGTGAACTTATAAATCACATAATCATTTGGTGGGAGAAATAGCTTTGTTTTTTGCCAGTTCTCTGGTTCATTGTTTTTCATCCAGAGGATTTTTGTGTATCCATAATAAGGATCTGCGCCATTATGGGTAATTTCAAGCAGTTTTTCTTTTCCGATGTGCTCGAGCACCCATTTTGATTCTGCTTCTGCTCTTCGATCCATCCAAATCATACAAGGCCTAACAGGTTCCATGTTTTCATCCAATGGAATTCCTGAACCTCCATACAAGCCACTGATGGCGATGCCGCGGATGTTCTCAAGCGGAATTCCTGCTTTTTGCACCGTATTTTTAATTGATGCTTTTGTTGCTTCCAACCATACATCTGGCCATTGTTCTGCCCATAAAGGCTTTGGGGTTAAGACATCGTATTCCTGTAAATCTTGCGCAATCAAGTTACCATCTGTATCCATTAATATCGTTTTGGTACCTGAAGTTCCGATATCCGTACCGAGTAAGTAATTCATAAATAGTTCCCCCTATAGAAATCTATGAGTCTATTAAATAGCAGTGAAAGCACCATCGATTACAAAGTCAGAGCCTGTTGTAAAGCTGCTAGTGTCCCCAGCTAGATAAACACAAATGGATTGAAGCTCTTCTGGTTTACCCATACGGTTAAGCGGTGCCATTTCATTCCACTGTTTAATTAAAGGTTGTAAGCTTGGAGAGTTTAATGTAAGTTCTGTACCGATATACCCTGGACTAATGCAGTTAACACGTACATTTCTTGATGCCCACTCGACTGCTAGTGATTTTGTTAATTGGATTACGCCTGCCTTAGAAGCATTATAAGAACATTGTGGTTGGGGAACGTTTACAATATGTCCTGACATAGATGCTGTATTGATAATCGAACCGCCACCTTGTTTAAGCATAACTTTACCTGCTGCTTGTGCTGTTAGAAAAACACCTGTTAGATTTATATCAATCACTTTTTTCCATTGATCAAAGGTCATTTCTTCTGCTGGTACATTTAAACAGATTCCGGCATTACAGAAAGCAACATCTAAACGTCCAAAAGCTTCTAATATAGTATCCATCATAGCGTTTACATCTTCTGGGTTTGTTACATCAGCTTTAATTGCAATGGACTTAATCCCATTATTTTCTTCCAATTCTTTTGCTGTTTTTGTTGCTTCTTCTATATCTAAATCAACGATTGCAATATCTGCGCCTGCTTCAGCAAAAGCGGTTGCAACGCTTTTTCCAATTCCTCTAGCTCCGCCAGTTACAAATATTTTCTTACCATCTAATCTCATTTTTTCAATAATACCCATATTTATCATTCCTTTTCGTTAAGTTATTTTGTAAAATAGTTTTATAAAATATATTTACATAATAAAGCGTTTTCTCTAAATAGTCAATAAGAAGAAAATTTAAAAATGTCAAACTATATTTGACAAAGATGGGATAATAATAGGTTTTGTGATATATTAAAGAAAATTTAAGGAAATAGTTTTATAAAACTTTTTTATAAAATGGGGTTTTTTCATGGATAATAACATTACATTTCAAGATATAAAAAAAGGGAATTATTCGTCGATCTATCATCTCCTTTATCAAAATGGAAAGCTATCTAAGCAGGAGATTGCGCATCAGCTGCATTTAAGTTTGCCGACGGTTACACAGAATCTTGTGCGTTTGGAAAAGGAGAAGTTAATTGAGAAGAGTGGGCAGTTTGAATCTTCTGTTGGCAGAAGGGCTACAGCCTATGCGATTTCTCCACGAGCCCATATTAGTATTGGGGTAGAAATTCAGGCGAGTACGGTCCAAATTTTAGCGATTGATTTACTTGGCCAAGCCTTTCAGGAAGAGAAGCTTTCTATGAAATATTCGAATGAAGGAAGTTACTATAAGAAACTGAGCGATGCGATTCAGACGTTTATTGCCTCTCTCGATATTACGGAGGAACAGGTTCTTGGTGTCGGATTCGCTGTTCAGGGACTAACATCCAATGATGGGAAAAAAATTACGTACGGAAAAATCTTAATTTCTACTGGTTTAGATGTAGAAGTATTTTCCCAATACCTTCCGTATCCTTGTTTATTTCTGCATGATGCCAAGTGTGCGGCCACAACGGAATTGTGGGTTAGAAATGATATTGGGGATGCTGTCTACCTATCAATTGGTACACATCTTGGTGGAGCAATCATCATCAATAATCAAATTTATATGGGAAGAGAAGGGCATAGTGGGACGGTCGAGCATATGACGATAAACTCAAAAGGTCCTTTGTGCTACTGTGGAAAGAGAGGATGTATGGAAACATATAGCTCTGTTAATGCTTTGTTAGAAAGTGGAGAAACTTTGGATGGATTTTTCAAAAATGTCCGTTCAGGTGTTGTTTCTTATGTGGAAAGATGGAACACTTTTTTAGACTATTTAGCATTTTCCATGAACAATTTGCATCTTGTCCTTAACAGAGAATTTATTATCGGAGGGCATCTTTCTTCCTACTTAATTGAAGAGGATATTAATATTCTTCATGAAAAGACAAACGAAAAATCTGCCTTTCCAAGCAACGAACGCTTTATTCATATAAGTCGCTCACCTGCAAAAGGCGTTCCAATTGGAGCAGCTATTCCATTTATTCAATCGTTTTTGGATTTGATTTAATTGGAAACAGTCCTCTTGTAATTGCAATTAATAACTTGGCAGACTTGGCACGATTAGCAGTTTATTTTGCTAGTTGTGCTTTTTTTAGTGTGTTTGAAATCTTCTGAAAATCCTTGTGAGTTCCTTCCGTAATCTTCCATTTGTCATCATTCCTTTTTCCTATTTTCGGCTATTATCCCAGAAACTATTAAAATGAATGTGTCGAATATGATAGAATAGTAGTATAGAAAAAGAAAATATTAGGAAGAATGATGTCATTTTGTGTCCTAATATAGCTAATGGGGGGAAAATCATAGAATCTATGAATAAAAAAAGCGGATTTCTTTATTTTTTTGTGGCTATTTTACTAGTTTTGGTATATTCCACAAATGTTACCAATGTAAATGCAGCAGGAAATCCAAGTATAAGCTATGCAACACATGTTCAAAGCTATGGTTGGATGAATAGTGTTTCAAACGGAAAAATATCTGGAACTACTGGTAAGTCGAAACGAGTAGAGGCAGTTAAGATAGCTTTACACAATGCCCCTTATTCAGGTGGCATTACGTATAAAACACACGTCCAAGGCTATGGCTGGATGAATAGCGTTAAAGCTGGAGCGATTAGTGGAACCACCGGTAAGTCGAAACGAGTAGAGGCTATTAAAATTAACTTAACCGGAGACATGGCGAAGCATTATGATGTGTATTATCGAGTGCATTCCCAAAGCTATGGTTGGTTAGGTTGGGCAAAAAATGGTCAATCTGCTGGAACAGAAGGACTTTCTAAACGAGTAGAAGCTATGCAGGTAGTCATAGTGAAAAAAGGACAAGCAGCTCCTGGTTCTACCAATAAGCCATTTGTAGGAAAATTAGCTGTTTCCTATTCCGCTCATGTTCAAAGCTATGGTTGGATGAACAGCGTGAAAAATGGAGCATCAGCTGGAACGACTGGAAAAAGCAAGCGAGTTGAAGGGATAAAAATTGCCCTAAATAATGCTCCTTACTCCGGTGGCATTACGTATAAAACCCATGTCCAAGGTAACGGGTGGATGAATGCTGTTTCAAATGGAGCTATAAGCGGCACGACAGGGAAAAGCAAACGAGTAGAAGCCATTCAAATAAACTTAACAGGAGAAATGGCGAAGCATTATGATGTGTATTATCGAGTGCATTCCCAAAGCTACGGTTGGCTGGATTGGGCGAAAAATGGTCAATCTGCTGGAACAGAAGGACTTTCCAAACGAGTAGAGTCGATTCAAATTAAGCTTGTCGAAAAAGGAAAGAACGCACCTGGATCTACGGCTAAACCATTTGTAACAGATTTATCGGTTGCGTATGCTACTTATTATAGTAATGGCTGGACGAAGACGGTAGAAGATGGAGCAATGTCTGGTGGATCTGGAAAAAGAATTGAAGCACTAAAGGTGGCCTTAAAGAATAAACCATATTCAGGTGGTGTTTCCTATAAGGCTAATGTTCAAGGCTACGGTTGGCTAAATGCTTCGAATGGTGGTGTCAGCGGAAAAGCTGGTGAGGGGAAACGTATTGAAGCGATTCAATTGAGCTTAACAGGAGAAATGGCGAAGCATTACGATATCTATTATCGTGTTTATGCAAATGGCTATGGCTGGCTAGGCTGGGCGAAAAATGGCCAATCTGCTGGAACACAGGGATTAGCGAGACAAGTGGAGGCTGTTAATGTAGTTTTAGTGGAGAAGGGTGAAAAAGCACCTGGTTCTACTTCTAAACCTTTTTTAACAAAACCTTCAGTTGCCTATGCCTCTTATGTTCAGTCGATCGGTTGGACGAAAACCGTAAAGAATGGTGCATTAAGTGGTACACAGGGTCAGTCTAAACGCGTAGAAGCAATTAAAATAAATATTGAAAACTCTCCTTATAGTGGAAAACTTGTTTATGCCTCTAAAATGCAAGGCGGCAATTGGTTAAGCAGTGTAACGAATAAGGAAGTTTCTGGTATAGAAGGTTATACAAAACCATTAGAAGTGGTAAAAATTAATTTATCTGGCGAGATTGCCAATTATTACGATATTTATTATCGCGTTCATGTTCAATCCTATGGCTGGTTAGGCTGGGCAAAGAATGGAATGAAAGCTGGAACAGAAGGTCTGTTTAAGCGAGTAGAAGCGATGGAAGTAAAGCTTGTTGAAAAAGGTAAAGGTGAAGCTGTTAGCGAGAAAAATGCTTACAGAACAAATGTCTATACGACGAAAACCTATTACAATATCTCTTTCAATAAGGCGTTAGCGTTGCAAATGAACACTTCGCCACAGACAGATAAATACAGCGATGCAAAAGCATATGCAAGCAAAGAATATCTTCAAATGATGGATAAAGGAAAGATCACTAAAAATGATGTGAAGCTTAGAACTTCTCCAGAATTAAAAGATGATAAAAAGGATAGCAATGTTGCTGCAAAGGTGAAGTCTGGAACATCCATTCTTGTTTTAGACGACAATGTTGTTGGGGATGAATATTCCGACAGCGACAGATGGTATAAGATCGAATATAAAGAAAAAGAATTATTTGTTCATAGTTCTCTTGTGAAACTTGAGACAAGAGTAGGCAGAGTAAAAGCTACTACACTAAATATTAGATCGAAGGCAAGTACGACAAGTCATGTTTATGGATCTGTGAAAAAAGGAACGTTATTAACTGTTTTAAAAGAAGATGAGAAAAGCAAATGGGTGGAAGTAAGCTATAACGCTTGGCGTAATGCTACTTCTTCAGATGTTAAATACTATCTGAATCCAGCCAACTTCTCTAGTGACACCGTCCAAAGATTCCAATTCTTAGATTTAACAAAATCGAGCGAAGTGCCTGTGAGTATTCTAAACAAATACTTAAAAGGAAAAGGGATTTTAGAAGGGCAAGGACAAGCTTTCGTTGATGCTGGTAAAAAATACGGAATCAATGAAGTCTATTTAATGGCTCATACTTTATTAGAAACCGGCAATGGAAAATCTACCCTTGCAAAAGGGATAGAGTATAAAGGGAAAAAAGTGTATAACATGTATGGTATCGGTGCATATGATTCCTGTCCAGAAGAGTGTGGGGCGGAAGCAGCTTATAAAAAGGGTTGGGACACGCCGTATAAAGCGATATTAGGAGGAGCAGCCTTTATTGAAAATGGCTATATTGGTGGGGAAAATAGTTATAATATTGTCCAAAATACCATTTATAAAATGCGATGGAATCCAGAATTAATGAACAATAAATCATTTGCTGGACATCAATATGCTACAGATATTGGCTGGGCCCATAAACAAGTTAAAGTTATGTCCGAAGTGTATAACTTGCGCCCATATATCCTGCATTTAGAAATTCCAGTATATAAATAAAAGGGAATTTTGATCTGTATTGCAATTTTTTATTGCATTATATGTATGAATAATTTCAATGAGAGGGAGCGGTAAAACCGCCCCTCTTTTCTTATTTCTTAACAAACATCTGTACCCATTCATAACCGCCTTCGTCAAAACCAACGCCGATATGTGTGTACTTGTCATTTAGTATATTTGCGCGGTGACCTTCACTATTCATCCAAGCTTTTACTACTTCCTCAGGTGTACGTTGTCCTTGGGCAATGTTTTCACCAGCGGATTGATAAGTGATTCCGAAGTCTCTCATCATGTCGAATGGAGATCCATAGGTTGGACTTGTATGAGAGAAATATCCTTTATCATTCATATCCTTTGCTTTTACATCAGCAACATTGTTTAATTCAGGATAAGCTTGTAATGCTGGAAGACCTTGTTTTTTTCTTTCTGCATTTGTTAAGTCAATGACAGATGCTACAAATTTACTTGGCTCTTTCTCCGTCTTAGCATTATTAGCATTCGTAGAAGGGGTAGTCTGCGGTGTCGGCTGAGCCCCTTGATTTACTTGTTGTTTCTGTGTAGCTTGGTTCGGTGTAGCTTTGTTTGGTGAAGCCTTTTGGATTTGTCGATTTGCTGCATTTGGCTCGTATGTTCCTACAATCGTACGGAATTCATATTTTGCATCTTGAATCTTTATCGGCTGTGTATGCGGATATTTTTTACTGTTTACATTGGTTGTTAAGCTAGAAATTGTATCTTCATTATAACGATGGTTGGAATCCCAATCCATCGCTTCTCGATCATTATCAGCACATCCAGCTAGCATTAGAAAAGGCACACAAGCAAGAATAGAAAATATATTTTTAAGCTTCATCATCTTTTGCTCCTTTTTATTATTAAGTTTTTACCCTGTTATTTTTACTCCTTTTAAAGAAAATACATATGGGAATTAAAAGCAAATATGGAGGTGATGGTCTACTGCTCGCGTTACCATGAATTGGCATTGTAATGTCGGCACTAGAACCATCTGTCTGAATCCATACTAATTGCAGGGGGTGAAAAAATGGACTTAAGTAACTTTGATCAAGTGGAGATAAAAGAAGTGAATGGCGAGTATACGCTTATACTGCGAATGAAGGGGGAACAGCCATCATTTGACACGGAATTCGGGAGTGAATTTTTTCACTCGACGAAAGAGAATGGGAAAACTTTAATTATTTCAGCCCAAAAATTTATCAAAAAGGAATTTCCCAAGATAAAAAAAGCAACGATTGTTTTGGCAGTTGGTACTGTAATTTTGGCGAGCTTCCCTTTTCAAAAGGCGGAAGCGCATGAAGTAACCTTTAATATGTCCTATCTTTACTTTGGCAACACCAAATCTTATATTTCGCAAATTGATAAAACGCAAGGGAATTTAAGCTTAGTTTCTCCCAGCTATTTTGATATAAACGCCGATGGATCCTTGAAAATTACAACACAATTTGATTCTACCTTTGTAAAGGAAATGCATAATCGGGGGATAAAAGTAGTTCCTTTTTTAAGTAATCATTGGGACCGAAATGTAGGTCGAGCAGCATTAAATAATCGAGAGAAATTAACCACGCAAATAGCAGATTTTATTATTAAAAACAATTTAGACGGAATACAAGTAGATATCGAAAATACGACAGAAATTGATCGCGATGCATACACAGATCTAGTAAAGCTTCTTAGAGAAAAATTACCTTCCGATAAAGAGGTATCGGTTGCAGTAGCTGCGAATCCGAATGGATGGACGAAGGGATGGCATGGCACCTACGATTACAAGGAATTAGCAAAGTATTCAAGTTATTTAATGGTAATGGCATATGATGAAAGCTATGAAGGAAGCCCTGAAGGTCCCGTTGCAAGCTATGGTTGGGTAGAAAAGTCGATTCAATACGCCTTAAAACAAGGCATTTCTCCAGATAAAATAGTATTGGGTATACCTTTTTACGGCCGCTATTGGAAAGAAGGAGAAGCGACTGGAGGAACAGGCATATCCAATGTCCGTGTCGATGAGCTGTTATCTAAATACGGGGGAACAGTAGTATTTGATGAAGCAACAAAGTCTCCGAAAGCGACGATTACGATTAAACAGGGGGATCCAGTTACAACGATAGCGGGAAAAACATTAACACCAGGTACCTATAAAATTTGGTATGAAAATAGCGATTCGATTGCAGCAAAATTTGAGCTGATTCATAAATACAATTTAAAAGGATCTGGTAGCTGGAGTTTAGGACAGGAGAGCACATCTATCTGGCAAAATTTTCGCACTTGGATGTCTGATAATGGTCAGGCAGTTGAACCGCAACAACAATTGCCAACTACTCAGGCAACCTCCACATACACGGTTCAGTCTGGAGACTCTTTATGGAAGATCGCAACATCTAATAACTTGACTGTCGATCAGTTAAAACAATTAAATAATTTAACAAGTGATAATATTCTTGTTGGACAAGTGTTAAAGGTTTCTACTACAACCGAAAATACGCAAAGTCCAACTGCAGACTTAGCAGCTACTACAAATGAAGGAAGTAAATCAGAAACAGAAACGGTCACGAAACCAGCAGAAACGACTGTAGTTGTTCCGCCAGCTAAGCTAACGACATCAACAACTGCTACGAAAAGTACTACCACTGCAAAAGTCGCTGCGCCAGCCAAACAAACGAAATATCCAACATTAAAATCCGGTTCAAAAGGGACAGCCGTTACAGATATGCAAAATAAGCTGAAGAAAACTAAGCTTTATACGGGAAAAGTTAATGGCGTTTACGATACGGCTACGAAGAAAGCTGTCATTGCTTTTCAACAAAAATATAAGCTTAAAACGGATGGGATTGCAGGTCCTGCCACTTTATCGAAATTAGATAGTGTCGCAGCCGCTACTAAGACTACGTCATCCGCAGTAAAATATCCTACCCTAAAACAGGGTTCAAAAGGAACAGCTGTTAAGGATATGCAAAATAAACTAATTAAAACCAAAACCTATAAAGGGAAGGCACTTGGTAAATATGATACTGCTACAAAGAACGCAGTTATAGCTTTTCAAAAAAAATATAAATTGAAGGCAGATGGAATCGCTGGTCCCGTTACGCTTGCTAAGCTGGATAGTGTAACTAAATCTAAATAGGAGTGTTGTACATGAAAAAACAATTAATTTTTATGACTTTCTTTCTATTTCTCTTTTCCTTTCCTACTCAGTTCATGGCTAGAGAAGAAGCGGCAAAATACTTTGGGGTGAATGCTACCGTAGAGAAGGTTGATCAAGAGGAATACGTAGTGAAGACTATGGGTGAGAAAAAAGAAGAAGGGTTTGTTTATACCTTACGAGGAGAATTTTCCTCTCTCCAAATACAACCTAGCATAAATTTAAAGGGAAATGGAAAGTATCTAATAGTAATACAAGAAACTGATGCAAGAGGAATCTTTATTAATGAGAAAAAAATGCCAATAGAGCTGACTGATAGCTGGCAAACATTTTCGGTTCCATACAAAATGAAAAGCACCACTTCTCAAATAGATGTAATGGTACTTACAACTACAAAAACAAAGACAGAACTCTTTGTAAAGTAAGAGGATGTGTATACAGAGGGACGGGTTCTTGTGATTCCATTATTTAATGTTAATTGAAAGGGAAGCAAATAGAACCGTTCCTTGTAGTCCTTATAATACAAAAGGAGTGAAATCATATGGAAACGTTTCAAAGGTATGCACTGAAGAAGGATGCACAAAGTGATGAATATACATTAATTATTTATGCGGACGAGTATTTATCAGAATTTGGTGAAGAACTGGGAACAATTAATAAAGAAAAGACATCTATTTTAACGGCAGCAAAACAAATGTTGCAAGATCACTACCCGAATCTTAAAGTAAAGATGATCAAAGTAGTAGTGGGGGGGATTGCTGTAACTGCACTTCCCTTCATGATGGATCCACCAACCTCTGCACAAGCAGCAGGATTAAGCCCCTCAACGGTTCAGTCACAAACTTCAACTTCCGTTTATTATGTAGTTAAATCAGGAGATACACTTTGGAATATCTCTCAAAAGTACAGTTCCTCTGTTGATCAAATAAAGCAAGCAAATAAATTATCATCCGATACCCTAAAAATTAATCAAAAGCTTATTATTCCACAAGCTTTTCATAAAGTTGGAACAGGAGATTATTTAACCGTTTTAGCCAAAAAATACAATGTAAGTGTTGACGCAATAAAGGAAGCAAACAACTTATCAAGTGATGGAACAACACTTGGGCAAATCCTAATTATTCCTAAACTAATTACAGACAGTACTACTAGTACACCTTCTACTAATCAAACAGGTAAATACACTGTTGTCTCAGGAGATACACTATCTGCCATTGCAAAAAGATATGGAACAACGGTAGATAATCTTATAAGTATAAATGGCTTGTCGTCAACTACCATTTATGTGGGACAGGTTTTAACCATTCCAAATGGGCAAGGGGACACAACTACTACAACAAGTACAATTTCATCAACGGTACAGAAAAATTTACAAACCCTTGGTTACTATGCAGTACCAGCCGCAACAGGTAATACAAGTGTGTCTGCAAAAGAGGCAATTCAAAATTTTCAAAGGGATTATCTATTACCTGTAACAGGTAATGCAGATGAAGCAACAACAACGGCTATCAGCCATGCCGTTGTAAAAAAAGCTCTAATAAGTGATACAAATAATTATCTTGGAGTCCCTTATCTATGGGGCGGTACAACTCCGAAGGGCTTTGATTGTTCAGGTTTTGTTTCTTATATGTTTAATCAGCATGGTGTCTCGATGGCTCGCAATACATCTGCTGGTTTATATAATACTGGAGAAGTCATTCAAAGAGCTAACTTACAGCCAGGAGACTTAGTTTTCTTTGCCGTCAATACTACAGGTACCATTTCCCATGTTGGATTTTATATGGGAGATAACCAATTCATTTCAGCCACAAGTTCAAAGGGAATTGCTGCGTATTCTATGGATAACTCCTATTGGTCACAGTATTATGTAGGAGCAAAGCGAGTATTTTAGGGGGGAATGAGGGGAAAGTTCAGGGAACGGTTCTACTGTTTCTAATAAGTAGAGCCGTCTTTCTGTCTTCTCCTATATTTTCATCATTTTCTCATTTTTGTGTTGTAAGCTACATGCTGTAAATACATAAACGAAAGTGAGAGCTGGAATGAGAACAAGGAAAAAAAGAAAGAAAAAGTTTGGGCTTGTCTTAATTTCGATCATAGGGATATTAATCATCGGTTTAGGATCTTATATTTTTTATCTTTATCATAGTATAGAAAAAACAGCCGATACGATGTATATCCCGCTTAAAGAAGATTCTAAATCAGAAAAGAAAGCAAGAGAAGAAAAGCTTAATAAAAAGCAACCTATCTCCATTTTGCTCATGGGAGTGGATGAAAGAGAAGGGGATGTAGGTAGATCGGATACACTTATTGTCATGACTTTGAATCCCCAAAAAGAAAAAATGCAAATGGTAAGTATTCCTCGTGATACTAAAACGGAAATTATCGGAGATGGACGAGTAACAAAAATAAACGCTTCCTATGCTTATGGTGGAGTCAAAATGACAAAGGATACAGTAGAAGATTTCACCGATGTTAAGATGGATTATTATATTCAAGTAAATATGGAAGCACTAAGCGACTTAGTTGATGCCATTGGAGGAATTACCGTTCAAAACGATTTGGATTGGATTGATGAAGGGTATTATAAAAAAGGCTACCATTATAATAAAGGTATATTAACATTAGATGGGCCGAAAACACTTGGATATGTAAGGATGCGTCACTTGGATCCTCAAGGCGACTTTGGTAGGAATGAAAGACAGCGTAAAGTCATTAGCGCAATAATCGATAAAGCCACTGGCCTATCTACAGTTACGCATTTTGATGAAATTCTCGATGCGCTTGGTGATAACGTAAAAACCAATATTACCTTTGAGCAAATGATGGATATACAGAAGAATTATCGAGGTGTGCGTAAATCTATTGAGCAGTATGAAGTTAGCGGCCAAGGCACTCCGCCTGGACAAACATACTATTTGAACGTTTCAGATGAAGAGAAAGCGAAAGTACATGATATGTTGAGTGGGAATATGGAATAACATGTGAAACGAATTAAAAAGAATAAGTGAAGGACACTAACTCTCCCAGTTCAGTGTTCTTTTTTCGTCTTCATAGGAACAGTTTCGTTGCTTTCCTTTTGTAATTAGGAGAAATGTCCCTCTTATTCCTTTCTATTTAGAAAAAACTTCTATTGGAATTATTAGGATTTTACTATATTCTTAGTATATACAAGTGAAAGTAATTGGAATTCAGACTTTATTCCTAAGGGGTGAAGAAAATTGATAAGTAATGACAGGAAGATAAATATATTATTAGTAGATGATCGACCGGAAAATTTACTTGCTTTAGAGGCGATTATTGAACAAAAAGATTACAATCTGATAAAGGCTTTTTCAGGTGAAGAAGCGTTGAAATATTTATTAAAGTATGACTTTGCAGCGATTTTATTAGATGTTCAGATGCCAGGAATGGATGGTTTTGGAACGGCGAAAATCATTAAAGCCCGCGAGAAAACAAAAAATATTCCCATTCTTTTTATTACAGCAAATAATATGGATTCTGAGCATATTTTTACAGGCTACTCATTGGGAGCAATTGATTATATTTTAAAACCCTTTGATCCTATCATTCTAAAAGCTAAAGTTGAAGGTCTAGTAGAAATTTATAAAATGAATCAAATGCTGAAACAACAAGCAGAACGTTTAGAAGAAAAGAAAATAGAATTAGAGAATGCGAATAAAGAGCTAACCAGAATTTCTTCTGATTTATTAGTATCTGAAGCTTTGGCTAATGTAATAAGTGAAACATCTATTGATTCTATGCTAGTTTTGGATAAAGATGGCTTTATTTTGAAAGTAAATCCTACTGTAGAAAGAATGTTTTTTTATCAAGATCAAGAATTGCTCCATCAGAATATCACGAAATTATTTTCTTGTAAAAAAACGCAAAAATATATATATACGATTCTATCGGCTATCCATAATCTAGAGGGGATTAATGGCGATGAAAATAGCAAAGAAGTGAAGGTTACGAGAAAAGACGGAACGACTTTCCCAGCTGAAATTCAATTTGGGAAAAGATATGTGCAAGAGAAATGTATTGTTGCATGCACCATCCGTGATATCACGAAGAAAAAGGAAGATGAGCGACGGATTACGCATATGGCCTACCATGATGGGTTAACAGATTTACCGAACAGAAGATTGTTTAATGATCAATTAATGCGATTATTAAACAAAGCGAAAGATAGATTTGAACCGTTGGCCTTACTATATCTTGATATGGATCGCTTTAAATATATAAATGACTCCCTTGGGCATTTTATTGGCGATAGAGTGTTATGCGAAATTTCCAAATCACTAAAAGAATGTATGCGCAATCATGATTTTGTTGCACGAGTTGGCGGGGATGAATTTAACATCATTCTGCCAAATACAAATAGAGAAATGGCGTTAGAAAGAGCGGAATCTATTTTAAAAGAATTTAAGAAGCCTATATATATTGATAATTATGAATTATTTATTACTACTAGTATTGGTATTAGCATCTTCCCTTATGATGGCGAGGAAGCTTCTATATTAACCAAAAATGCTGATGCGGCTTTGTATCGAGCGAAGGAAGCAGGAAAAAATCAGTATAATGTCTTTCATTCTGGAATGAATCTACAATCTTATCGAAAATTCATCATGCAAAATGATTTGCGAAAGGCTGTGGAAAGAAACGAGTTAAAACTAGTTTATCAGCCAAAGCTAAATTTAGAAACAAACCAAATTAATGGTGCAGAAGCATTGATTCGCTGGGAACATTCAAATTGGGGAACGATTATGCCAAGCGAATTTATCCCATTAGCGGAGGAAACAGGAGCTATCATTGAAATTGGAGAATGGGTATTTCGGACAGCATGTGAACAAATAAAATTATGGGAAGAACAAGGGATTTCCCCGATACGTATCGCAGTTAATTTTTCAGCTCGGCAGTTTCTGCAAAAGGATTTATTAGCAAAAATGGAAGAGATTCTAGTGAAAACGGAAATAAATCCCAAGCTTATCGAGATAGAGATTACAGAGTCTGTCCTATTAGGAAACGAAACCAATATCGGCAAGCTATTCCATCATTTTAAAAAACTGGGGATGCATGTAACGATTGATGATTTTGGTACAGGATATTCTTCCCTAAATTATTTAAGACGATTCCCATTTGAAACATTGAAAATAGATAAATCATTTATTCAAGATTTATCTAATAAACAGGTAGAAAGCATTGCACTAATTCAGTCTATTATTTCTTTAGCAAAAGCTTTGCAAATGTCTGTAATTGCAGAAGGGGTGGAAACGAAGGAACAATTAAATCTATTAAAGGAACTTCATTGCCAAGAAATACAGGGATACCTATTTAGCCCGCCCGTTTCTTCAGAGAAGCTCAAATATTTATTAAATGAAAATCTAGAAAATGCAATGCAACAAAATAATCCTTTATTAGAAAGTGAGCTTACATTAGTACAAAATAATGTATCCTTTACAGACGCTCCGCTTATAAATGGAAGCTTTGTTACGAATCAAGAAATTTTAACTACTGCCTTAAACAAGACAAAAAAGATCTATTCCATCTCCAAAAGAGAAATGGATGTGTTTGAATTGATCGTACAAGGCTTAAGCAATAAAGAGATTTCAGACAAATTATTTATTAGTGAGCATACAGTTAAAAATCATATTACGAGGATTTTTCAAAAGCTTATGGTGAATGACCGTTTACAAGCAATGGCAAAGATATACAATGCCTGTATGGAAGAAGGAAAAATTCGACAAGCTTAAACCTTGATTATTAACTAGAAATATAGACTTATAGGAGCCTCTTTTATGAAAATAAAATCAAAATTAATTTTGCTGCTTAGCGTATTGCCTATTTTATTTTTTCTATTGATTGCCATTGCATGGTTTCAGCTTTTTTCTATCAATAAAATGAAAGTGTCATCGCAATCGAATTACGAGTTATCATTTTTAGCAGAACATATTCACAGAGAGGTGAAAAATGAGGCTATTAGTATAAGGAATTTACTTATTTTAAGGGATGAAGCTTCTATCCAGAAGGAATTATTGAAATTGGAAACAGAAAGTAATTCGATTTCACAGGATATAGCTACATTGGATGCAAAAGTGACTACAGCAGAACAACAAAAACGGATGGAAGAATTAAAAACGATAAATCAAGAGTTTAATATCTATAAAGATCAATTAGTACAAATGATAAAGGAGGGAAACACAGAGGGTGCTAGTGCATTAATGAACAGCAAATCGAACTCGATACATGAAGATTTTTTTCAAGTGATTTCAACGATAACCGATCATTTTGAAACGAATTTACTTACTTCTTTTGAAGAGGTTTCAAGCAATACTTTCAAGCAGATTTTAATTGGTAGTATTCTAGTTTTGGTCTTGCTTATCATCCTTATCGCCTTTATTTTTAAAAATGTCTGGTCAATTTCTCTGCGCTTAAATAAAGTCTCCAATGTTATGACAAACGTGGCCAATGGTAAGGAAGATTTGTCTACAAAGGTTGAAGATGCTTCAAAAGATGAAATTGGCGATGTTGCAAAATCTTTTAATCAGATGACTAAGTCTCTAGAAGAACAAATACAGAGGGAACAGGAATTATTATGGAATAAAACAAATATCGCTGACATAACGACAAGTTTAAGTGGGAATCATGATTTAGAATCATTGTCACGGACATTGCTTTCTAAAATAGTGCCCTTATTGGATGCGTGCCATGCCGTATTTTACGTAAAGGCAAATAATAAACAGGATACGAAACCGAAGTATAAGCTTCTTGCTTCTTATGCCTATAAAGAAAGAAAGCATATGACGACTGAATTTGAAGGTGGAGAAGGACTGATTGGACAAGTGGTTCTCGAAAAAACACCTATTTTGCTTACTCATGTTCCTGCTGATTATGTAAGTGTAAAGTCAGGTCTTGGAGAAGCAGCTCCACTGAATTTATATGTCATTCCTATTCTTTTTGAAGGGGATGTAAAAGCTGTTTTGGAAATGGCATCTTTTCAACCATTTAACTCACAGCAACAGGGCTTTGTAGAAGAAGTGGTTAAAGGATTAGGAATTATCATTGATAGTGTGATGGGAAGAATTCAATTGGCGAGGTTACTAGAAGAATCTCAAACGTTAACCGAAGAGGTTCAAGCTCAATCGGAAGAATTGCAATCCCAACAGGAGGAACTAAGAGCTTCGAATGAAGAGCTGGAAGAACAAACACAAGCACTAAGACAATCAGAGGAAAAACTGCAAGCACAACAAGAAGAGCTCGAACAAACAAATGCGGAATTAAAAGAAAAAGCCATTATTCTGGAAGATCAGAATAGGCAATTTGAAAAAACAAACCGAGAAGTGGAACAAGCCCGTGCGGAGTTAGAAATCAAAGCCAGAGAGCTGGCCGTAAGTTCAAAGTATAAATCTGAGTTTCTAGCGAATATGTCTCACGAACTTCGTACACCGTTAAATAGTTTATTGATATTATCACAGCTTCTATCCGATAATCATGGTGGGAATTTATCCGATAAACAAATAGAATATGCGAAAACTATCTATTCCTCAGGAAATGATTTGCTAATTCTGATTAATGATATTTTAGACTTAGCAAAAATTGAATCAGGAAAAATGGATGTAAATCCAAGTAATATACATATGGATGAATTAGTAGATTTCCTTGAAAGTAATTTTAGACCTATAGCTAATAAAAAGAATTTGCGTTTTGACATTTTGTTGAAGGAGCATGTAGCTCCCTTTTTATATAATGATGAGCAAAGATTAAAGCAATTATTAAAGAATTTATTATCCAATTCCTTTAAATTTACGCAACAAGGTGGAGTCGTACTTGAAATTGATTCTGTGCTGAACGGTGAATTTAGATTTTCCATTAGAGATACGGGAATTGGAATTCCAATAGAAAAACAAGAATTAATCTTCCAAGCATTTCAGCAGGCAGATGGCACAACTAGCAGAAAATTTGGTGGAACTGGATTAGGTTTATCCATTTGTAGAGAGCTTTCGGAACTTTTAGGTGGTCGAATTGAGGTGGAAAGTGAAGAAGGGAAAGGAAGTACATTTACCTTTATTGTCGGCAATTTTCAGGAGGAGATAAAGGATATTTCCGCGTTTATTATGGAGAAGGAAGTTGCTGCTTCTAGTGAGCAATCTTATAGTATAGAAGTTCCTAATGTGCCTCAAACTATTATTCCAGATATTAATATGGATATTAAAAGATTATTAATTGTGGACGATGATAGGATTCAAAGAAATTACTTGATGGAACATATAGGGGATAAGAATGTTATTATCAAAGCAGTATCTACTGGTTTTGAAGCGATAGAAGAGCTAAAAGTAAATCAGTTCGACTGTATCATCCTTGATTTAGGCTTAACAGATACAAGTGGATTTGCCCTATTAGAACAAATTAAAGCAGACAAAGCTAATAAAGATTTAAAGGTATTTATCTATACTGCTCGTTCTCTTACGTCTAAAGAGGAATTATTTTTAAATAAATATGCTCATACGATCATTATTAAAGATTCACATGCACCACAACGCTTAAAAGAGGAATTGGATTTATATTTAAGTGACCATCAAGAAAGCGATGATAAAGAAAATAAGACTTTAAATAAAATCCAGAAAACAAAAGCGTTGGAAGGTAAGCAAATTCTCCTGGTTGATGATGATGTTCGAAATGTATATGCATTATCGAGTGTATTAGAATTACATGGGATGAAAATACTATTTGCAGAGAATGGTAGAGAAGCACTTGAAATACTACATAAAAAGGAAGAGATTGATTTAGTATTAATGGATATTATGATGCCTGAAATGGATGGATATGAAGCAATCAGACAAATACGAATGGATGATCAGTTAAAGGACTTACCAGTGATTGCGTTAACAGCTAAGGCAATGAAAGAGGACCGCGCAAAATGTTTAGAAGCAGGCGCATCCGATTATATTATGAAACCAATCCATTCTGATCAACTTATTTCTTTAATCAGTGTGTGGCTATATCCAATAGAGGGAAGAGAATAAGGATAATGGATAAAATGGACGGGGCGTGGCATGAAAGAATATCAACAAACAAATGGAAAAAATAAGGAAAGAATTGAGATTGAATTATTATTACAAGGCTTATACGCTTGGTGTGGATATGACTATCGGAATTACGCCTATAACTCGATACGAAGGAGAATTTGGCATCGAGTCCATGCAGAAAAACTGGCGAGTATCACTGGTTTATTAGAAAAAGTTTTACATGATCCTGAATGCCTAAAGCGATTAATTCAAGATTTCTCCATCCATGTTACGGAGATGTTTCGTGATCCAGCTTTTTTCTTAGCGTTTCGAGAAAAAATTGTGCCTGTTTTACGTACCTATCCCTCGATCCGAATTTGGCATGCTGGTTGTTCAACTGGAGAAGAAGTATATTCCATGGCAATGCTTCTCCAAGAAGAAGGGATTTACGAAAAAACAAAAATATATGCGACGGATATTAGTACAGATGCATTAACAATTGCAAAAACTGGCGTATTTCCAATGGAAAATATGAGAAAGTTTACGACCAATTATTTAAAAGCAGGAGGAAAAAAAGCATTCTCTGATTATTACGATGTAAAAGGCGATACAGCAAAATTTGATTCAAGCTTAACGAAAAATATTGTATTCGCTCAACATAATTTAGTGACGGATCGGTCTTTTAATGAGTTTCATGTTATTTTTTGCAGAAATGTATTAATCTACTTTGATAAAGCCCTTCAAAATAAGGTACATCAGCTTTTTTACGATAGTTTAGGAATGTTTGGTTTCTTAGGACTTGGTGATCGAGAATCCATCTTATTTACAGATACAGCAGATTATTATGAAGAAATAAGCAGGCATCAAAAGCTTTATAAGAAAATCAAATAGTTCCATTATATTCTCCTAGGAATTTATAGGAGCAAATAGGAAAAAACGAAAGAAATTAGGAATCTCTTCCTAATTTCTTTTTTTTTGAAAAATAGGAAAACCTGCTAATACACCCCCTTTATTATATCTAGTAACATGGATGTAAGAATAGGAAAAAAGTAACAGATGGTTTAGCTATTTCAAGAAGCCTTAAGGCCATAGTTAGAAGATTGGGGGATTGGGGTATGGCAAGATTTAATTTCTTAAAAGAGAAAAAGCTGGAATTAGAGAAAAAGTCTATTGAGCTAGGGAATGTCGAATATTTATTAAAAAAAGAAGCTTTTAATGCCATATTCGAAAAACATCCAGATATTGTATTTGCATTGGACAATCAGGGGCAAGTATTGCATTGTAATCCAACCGTTAAACAGATCCTTGGTTATGAAAAAAGGGATTTGGATAAAAATATTAATAGAATCTATGTAAATCATCATCTACGAAAAAAGTACATAAAAAGGGCTTTAAATGGAGAAAGTCAAAATTTTAAAGCCGATATCATTCATATAAACGGTCAAATACTAAACTTCGATATTACTTATGTTCCAATCATGGGGGAAAAAGAGCAAATCCTTGGTATTTATGGAATAGCAAAAGAGATAACGATGTTTATAAAAAATAAAAAGGAATTATTGGAGGTTAAAGAAAATCTCGAATTCGCTCAACAAGTAACAAATATAGGAAGCTGGGAATACAGCATTGGCGAAGATAAATCTTATTGGTCTAACCAGACTTTTGAAATGCATGGAATAAAGAATAAAGCGTTGGTGCCTAGCTATAAGGATATAGTTGATTTCATTCATCCAGAAGATCGCCATTATTTCAACTCTATCTTCCAAAAAGCTCTTAAGAATCGAGAAAGCTACAAGGTCGAATATAGAATTAAAAGAGCGGATGGCACTTCCATCTATGTTTTTGTACAAGCGGAAGTGATTGTGGATGAAGATTCCCGTCCGTTAAAATATGTAGGAGTTATTCAGGATATAACGAAAAGAAAAATAGCAGAAAAAAAATTAGTAGACGCAGAAGAGAGATTTAGAAATATTTACAATAGTCTAGAAGTTGGCATTTCATCTTTTGATGTAGTGAATAATAAATTTCTTCTAACTTCTCCTGGTATTAAATTCGTTACAGGCTATAGTGCTGAAGAATTGGTGAAAATGGGATGGGAGTCGATTATTCACCCGGATGATTTAGGGGAATTTCAACAATTACGGGTGAAATTAGCATATGGTGAATCGCTCAATCATACCTATCGAATCAGCTCCAAAGATGGAGAAGTAAAATGGGTGCAGGATCAAACGATACCTGTATTAGATTATGCAGGGAATCTAATCAGATTAGATGGAACGGTTTCAGATATTACCCATTTAGAGAAAAGTAAGGAAGAACTGACGTATTTAGCTTATCATGATTCTTTGACTGATCTGTTTAATAAACGAAAGTTTGATGAAAAAATAGAAGAATTAATTAAGACTTCTAAAAGAGATAACAAGAACTTTTCTGTCCTCTATTTAAATCTAGATAGATTTAAACAGATTAATGATAGACTTGGTCATGCTGTTGGAGATAAGCTATTGAAACAATTTACCATTAGATTGAATAAGAAGTTGGAAATGAGTAATTATTTGTTTGCAAGACTTGCTGGGGATGAATTTGGTATTCTTCTTTGGGATTTCGAGCATTCGGATTATCCAATAACGATTGCTAAAAGAATTGTTGATTGCATGAAGAAATTCTTTTTAATCGATGAATATGAGTTGTTTATAACAACAAGTGTAGGAATCAGTACTTTTCCACTTGATGGAAATACAAGAGAAGAGTTGGTAAAAAAAGCGAATGCTGCTTTACATAGAGCAAAAGAAATGGGCAAAAACAATTATCAAATTTATTCTACTTTATTAAATATATCTTCCTTTAAGCACTTTCAGCTGGAAAGAGATTTATATAAGGCAATGGAAAAACATGAATTTTTCCTCCACTTTCAGCCTAGAGTAGATACATCTACTGGAAAAATGGTTAGTGCCGAAGCACTTATACGGTGGAAAAATGCTGAATGGGGTTTTGTATCTCCAAGAGAATTTATTCCAATTGCTGAAGAAAATGGCTTGATTCTCTCGATTGGAGATTGGGTATTTCAAGAGGTTTGTAACAGGATTTCCATTTGGAAAAGCATGAACCTACCTATTGTGCCTATATCGATTAACATATCTGCACAAAGATTGTTAAAAAGCGATTTTATTCCAACAGTGATTGAGACTTTAAGAGAAACAAAAACAGATCCTGCCTTAATTGAATTTGAAATAACAGAGACTACTTTAATCCAGTATGAAGAAATCGTCACATTAGCTGTCCAGCAATTAAAAGAAATAGGTATTCGTATTGCATTAGACGATTTTGGAACAGGCTATTCTTCTTTAACCTATTTAAAACAATATCCAATCGATACGATAAAATTAGATCGATCTTTTGTAAGGAATATAACGGATTCCAAAAAGGATGAAATGATTGTTAAATCCATGATTTTTTTGGCAAAAGGCTTGGATATGAAAATTGTCGCAGAAGGCGTAGAAACAAAGGAGCAATTAGCCTTATTAAAGCAACAAGAATGTGATGAAATACAAGGTTATTTATTTAGTAAATCAGTTGGAGAAGAAGAATTCCAAATGCTCATGCAAAAAAAGATAATAAAACCACAAGAACCGCAATGGGAGAGTAGGGAAATGTCAAATAGAAGGAATTTCTATCGCATAAATCTACTTCGCCCCTTAGAGGCGAAAATGTCTTTAGTAGCTATTAAAGGAAAGAAAGTTCAGTTAGGGAAAACGGAGATTCTCATTGAGGATATAGGAATTGGCGGAATAAAAATTCTTTCGAATATTGATTTACCTGTTAGACCTGATATTGCTTTGCAATTTGAAACATTGATATTAAATGAGAAGGTAGGATTATTTGGACATATTGTCTGGAAACATGAAGTAAATGATATTTATCAATATGGGATCCAATTTGTGATTCAGGAAAAAGAAAGAGATTATTTTGCAAAATTATTTAATAAATTCTGTGTTCAATACCGTAAAAATCCATTTTTACCTAATTGTAGTTTTATTAAGGAGGAAAAAATGAGCTATCTAAAAAATCTCCATTCATAGGTAGCTGTTCGTTTTTATCCTAGTTTAACGTTAGTAAAAAACAGTGAAGATTGGAAGAAACTACTGATTGAACATTCGCTATATTACGGCTATGTTAAAGGAATGTTGATTTCGATTTTAGTACAACAAAAGCTTTACAGTATGTTTAAAAATCGACTAGATCAAGTATTCTTGTTAACATAGCTATTTTTATGAAAGGTTGTCTATAAATATGGATGATAAAAACGTAAGTGAGTTACACCCAAAAGATATCAATGGTCTTATAAAATTACTATTAACGGCATTTCACTCCTTACAGGATCTTGTATATGTTGTGGAAGTGACGAAAGATTTGTATAGGTACGTGTTTGTAAATCAAGCTGGATTAAAAGTGTTGAATACGGATGAAAGTGTATTTGGAAAAACATTTGATGATGTACTAGAAGAAGAGGAGGCAGAATTTTTAAAACATCAATATTTAAAAGCTTGCACTAGTAATAAAATAGTTACGTTTGAAGATCAATTATTACTGCCAACTGGTAAAGTGATGGTAAATGAAACGCTTTTAACGCCATTTATTGACGATGATAATAATATCTACATCATTGCTGTGGTACGTGATATTACCGAAAAAGCCGAGCAATTAACAGAGCTGCAGCAGTCACGCAAGCAATTAGAAGAAAATGGGCAGCTGCTGGCATCTCTCATGGATCAAAACGAAGATGCTATCTTTATTTTTGATAAAGAAGGATTTTTTTTAGAGGTAAATGGAGCGGCAGAAAAAATAACAGGGTACGGTAACGGAGAATTAATAGGAACACACTTTTCCCATTCGATGCCAAAAGGAGAGGTAGAGAAGGTAGAGAATCTCTTCAAGCAGTCTGTTGCAGGAAAATCGAGTAGGCATGAGACTATTATTTATCATAAGGATGGACATGAAGTATATGTGAATATAAAGAACATACCAATCGTTGTAGAAGGAAAAGTAACAGGTGTGTTTGGAATTGCTAGAGATATAACGAAGGATAAAAAAAATCTTGAAGAATTGAGTGTCGTTAAATCAAGGCTAGAATCATTCATTAATGATAGCTCGGACTCTATATCGATGGTTGATCGGAATGGGAAAGTCCTATTTATTAATGATGCATTCACGAATATATACGGGTTTTCAAAGGAGGATGTGATTGGAAACGAGCCACCAATCATCCCAAATTGGTTAAAAAAGCAAACAGATGACCTAATCCAACAAGTTTTATTGGGGGAAAAAGTGCACGGAATTCATGTGAAAAGACAGAAGAAATCAGGAGAATTAATTGATATGAGTAGCAGTTTATCTCCGATTTTTGACCAAACGGGAGAAATCACTGGTGTCTCTCATATATCACGGGATATAAGTGACCAAAAGAAATTGCAAACGGAATTGATAAGTATAAAAGAGGAATTAGAGCTTGTATGGAATAATACTTCGGACGCCATCTTTATGATCGACCAAAATGGGGATTTTTTAAAGGGGAATCCAGCATTTGAAGAGATGCTTGGGTGGAAAGTAGAAGAAATGACGAAACTAACTACCTCACCTATTTATCCAGAATTTCATTTAAAACAGGTGGAATATTTTCTAGAGGATTTAAGGAGTGGGCAAAGAATACCAAGTTTTCAAACACAGAGAAAACGTAAAGATGGTTCTCTCATTGATGTAGTTGCAAACTATAGGCCTGTTAATAAAGGGAATATTCTAGCTGTAGGTACGTATCAAGATGTTACGGAATATACACAGGTGTTAAAAAAACAAGAGGAAAGTGAGGAAAAGTTTAAGAGTGTTGTAGAGGCTGCACCGGAAGCTATTGTTATACTAATAGACGAAAAAATAAGCTTTATTAATCAAGCTGGATTAGAGCTTTTAAAGGCGAAGAATAAAGCACAAGTAATTGGGAAGCTATTTTTGGACTTTGTCTACCCAAGTGATCGAGAGAAATTGGTAAAAAAAATGAAGCCAGCTAACTATCAAGAGAATAAACGCGCTATGGGAGAAGAAAGGTTTTATACTTTAGGAGGAGATACAATTTATGCAGAAACGACATCTGCTTTTATAAAGGACCATGGTAATACCTCAGTTGTGGTGATGCTTAGAGACATCACTACAAAAAGAAGAGCAGAAAAGGCAATGAGAGAAAGCGAGGAACGTTTTCGAATTATAGCCGAGCATTCCATGGATATCATTAAGGTCCTTGATCCAAAAGGAAAAATCTTATATTCATCTCCTTCTTTAGAAAAAGTACTAGGGTATCCAGTCAGAAAGATGATTGGAAAAGAATTTTTTAGCAATGTTCATCCTGAAGATTTGGAAGAAATCAAAAAGAAATTTAAAAAGATGTTTGATACAAAAGCGTACTTTCAGGTGAATTTACGACGAATACATCAAGATGGTCATTCAGTATGGTTAAATACTGATTTTATTCCAGTCATAAATGCTGAAGGGGAAATTGAAAGAGTCGTTGCTATTTCAGCAGATATTACGGAGATGCGGAGAAAAGAGAAAAAATTATCTGAAATGGCCTACTATGATCATTTAACGGGTCTACCAAATCGAAGATTATTCTTGGATCGTCTGCAGCAAGCATTCTATACATCTGAGCGCACATGCAAGTTTACCGCTTTAATGGTGTTAGACTGCGATAAATTTAAAAATATCAATGATACGCTTGGTCATGATGTAGGGGATGAAGTCATAAAGATATTTGCGAAACGAGTAAAAAGCTCTCTCCGCAAAAGGGATACTTTGTCGAGAGTAGGTGGAGACGAATTTACGATTGTCCTGCCAGAAATAAGTAAAGTAGAGGATGTTGTGGAGATTTCGGAGAGAATTCTAGAAATAGTAAATGAAAAAATGCTGATAAGTGGAAATGAATTGGAGATTTCCACAAGTATCGGAATTTCTTTTTATGACCCTGATGCCCCTTGTAATGTAGAGGAGTTATTTAAACAAGCAGATCAAGAATTATATAAAGTGAAAGAAAAAGGTGGAAATAGTTTTTCTTATACGTATGAATCTATTTGATAGTACCTTTTTCATGCTGGAATCATTGCAATCAAAAAATACCACTAAGGAAATGTGGTATTTTTTTGATTGCTTTATTTTTTTGTTATATCTTTTTTTTGAATGAATTCTGTATTCATAATGCCGTCAAAATCTACTGGACGCAATTCGAACCATCCTTTAATGCTTGGCCAGACTGTTAATTCGACGCCTGCTTTTTCATGGTGGTTCACTTTTATTGCATTAACAGAAGGACGAGCATATGTTGTTACATTCTCTAAAGTTTTTACCTTTTTCATCAATATACTCCCTTTCTTATTCCTTTATATCCGCAAGATTTACTTCTAAAGAAATATTGTTACGAGGATTCGTATAAAATGGTTGGATAGAGTATACCTTTCCGAACGATTGTAAAGAAGAAATGATGTCGTGCTCTTTAAGATACTCTGCTCGAGATGAACCAAGTCTTCGTCTTTTCACATATCCGTTAATAGATGCCTCTACAAAAAGATCCCAAATACCTACAAGCTTTTCATCAAAGAGTATTTCTTGATAATCTACCACAAAGGTGAACTTATTTTGCAAACCAGGAAACTGATTTTCATGATGTACTTCTAATCCTGTAGGTCTATGAACCAAACGCAGTTGATACTCCACATCTTGATTTATTAACAGGCTTTGTGTCATTTGCCCATTGATAGTGAATGTTTTATCATCAAATTCCATATCATTAATATATACATCAGAGGTGTTAAATTGGTTTACAACATGTTCTTCATCATAAGCTACTTCTTTGGTAACCTTTCGTAATCTTGCATAGATGAAACCATTTTCTACTCTAGTCACATCATTTGCTGTTACTTTGTTAATATGGTCATGAAGGCTTAATAATTTGTCTACATCATTTTCCTTCGCTACTGTTAATAAATACTGGAATCTAGAATTCATAGATGAAATAATGTCATCTGCGACATGGGTGTCAATAAATAACTTTGTTTCATTTAACCAATCTATCTTTTGTTCCCGATTTAGCAATCCAGAAAGTAAGTGGCCCTTTAATCTACTTGCATGTAAGAAGCGATTTAAAAAGGCTATTTTCAGCTCTCTTTTATAAATGGCATTTAAACTACTGTTTTCAAGGAACTCCATAATTCTATTGAAGGAAAAAAAGAATTCATTTGCAGGGAAATATTTTAAGCTTAAATTTTCATTTCCTCTTGCAACTACATAATAATAATCATAGTCTGATAACACCGTGATTACTTTTGCATTAATATAGCATTGCATTACAAATAATTGGTCTTCCCCGACTACTGCCTTAGGATGAAATCGGAATCCATTTTCCTTTACGAACTGTAAGTTGAACATTTTATGTGGAGCTAAACTATATACTAAGTTATCTTCGATGATGTCTGCGTTGTATCTATTGCCTTTCTTAAACATAGATTTAGGCACTCCACGTCCATTTACACCTACATATTTACCATAAATCACGTCTGATTTATGTTCTGTTGCTGCACGATAAAATCTTTCTAATGTTTCTTCCCCGAGAAAATCATCATTATCTAAAAAGAGAATATACTCGCCTCTTGCTGCTTCAATCGCATCATTTCGAGGAATCATTGGCCCACCTGAATTTTCTTCGCGATCGATTAGGACTAAATTACTCATTTTCTTTTTATATTCATTGATAACTTCTATACTTTTATCTGTTGAGCGATCATTTACACAAATAATTTCAAAATCAGTGGAATCCATCGTTTGGTTCATTAATGAATCCAATGTAACATTTAAATGTCTAGCCGCATTATAAATTGGAATAGCTATTGTTACTTTCAATTACTTACCCTCCAAATAACGTGTTTCCTTTTAGTCAATACGATTTATCATACCATACTTTTTCCTATTATTTGTTTTCTTCTTTATTACAATATTTGTCGTTCTGCATTCATTGCTTTTCTCTGCAATCATATATAATTTCAAGGAATAGTATAATACTATTCCTTTGAAATTTCTACCATTTATAGCCTTTATTCCTTAGAATATAAATCTTCTAGATAGCAGTGGTAATCATGCTAGTATCAATATCAGCATGAATGCTTCTAATCCTCCATAACTTTCTGGCTATCCCCCAAGCATTTCATCAGAATACGCAGTGAATCTAATAGAAAAAACAAGGGGGAAGATGATAGGAATCATGAAAAAATACTATTAACTCTAAAATATGCATAAAGATTTTTGACTTTTTCTATCTTTATTGCTAATTTTTATATGTAGTATTTCAACTTAATTACTCAACTTTCGCATACCAAATTAGGCAGGTAAGCTCTGATATAACTAGGCAGAC
>NZ_DALZDK010000025.1:0-2980 GCF_031978665.1 Niallia sp.
GGCGCTGGAGCTAGACAATTTGAAAAGCGGAGGGCACCCGTTTAGGGGCGTGTGGGCTGGAGCTAAACACCAAATTGACTTTAACTTTCTTAACTGAAAAAAAACAATGGATGAACTCATTTAACGGAGCTCATCCATTGTTTTTTAACCATCAAGGGGGTTGATTATTCTTCAAGCGCTTTTCTAATCGCCTGTCCCACTCCACTCTCTTCATTTGTTCCCGTTACAAAATGGCATTGGCGTTGAATATCTTCTACGGCATTTCCCATTGCTACCGCTCTGCCTGCCTTTTGAAACATCGAAACATCATTATAGTTATCACCAATTGCCATTGTTTCCACTAGAGGAATTCCACGAGCGTCCGCAAATTTTTCAAGAGCAATCCCTTTTTGTGCATGCACAGAAGTGATTTCTAAGTTTTCCTTCCCGGAAGCACTTATCGCCACATCCACTAGCTCAGTCAGTTCTTCTCTGACATTACTTAAAACAATCGGATCAAAATGAAAGGCTAATAGTTTATAAATAATTTGGTCATCATCCTCAAATAATTCTTCATAGCTATCCAATTGATGAATGACCGCCAATCGTTCCTCTGCTGCCTGTTTAATCTCTTCCATATTCTTGATATGACCACTAACCGTGAAAATATCCATAATAAGCGATCTCGCCACTGTTTTATCTACCGTATATGTACCTCTATTGGTATATACTTCATAATATACTTGATGTTTATGTAAAATTTCAGCAATTTCTCTCGCTAGTTCCTTACTTAATGGATTCGTATCCACAATGATATGCTCATTCGTTCTTATTTCTGCCCCATTCGCACAAATCATCGGTGTGATAATTCCTGCATCCTTTAAAAGATCTCCAGCTTCTTCATAAGCACGTCCAGTAGCAATCACTACTTCTACTCCCTTGCTTTGTGCATATTTAATAGCTTCCCGATTTTCTTCTGTAATTTCTTGCGTGGATGTTAATAAAGTACCATCCATATCAATTGCTATACATTTAATCATCTAGACACCCTCAAATATTTTTTTCCATTATTTTTGAAATTTTTTATTCCTTTATCATCATAACATGAATATACAAGCAGCAAAAGGAAGAGGTTATTAAGAAATGCTTTTCCTTTTGTAAATTATTTAACACTTTTCGTTTATGTATGGGGGCAACACTTTGGAAGCTGGGTGGTTTCGTTGCAGCTTTTTGCACGTTATTTGCAACTTCTGCACTTTTACTTGCGACTTTCACACTCTTACTTGCAACACTCCGCTCTTTACTTGCGACTTTCACACTCTTACTTGCGACTCTCCGCCATCTTCTTGCGACCCTCCGCTCTTTACTCCCTACTTTCACACTCTTACTTGCGACTCTCACACATATACTTGCAGCTCTCCACTCTTCTCATCCTACTCATCCGACCATCTAACCACCCTGTTCTTCTTCCCCGATGCCTTCCCTAACTAAACCTCTTCTCTATTTTGTCAATTCTGTGAACGAATATGTGAACATTTTTCAAACAATGAGTGAAGTTTACCGCAAACATTCAAAATTTCATTATGATATATCTATCATTCACCAAAAGGGGACGATCGGAAAAACAAATCTGTTTAAAACCTTTTATAACAATGTTTATCGACGTTTTTCAACAACTGGTTACATAGGATGAGCACCAAGAAAATGACACTTTCAGCTGTTTTTTCAGCTTCATATTTAGAGTTAGACTAGTTCATATTCATCTTATGCAATGATTTTTATCGCTTTCGTAAACAATAAGATTCACAATTCTATCAAAAAAACAACAAAGGAGGAGAAATCCATGGATATGATTTTTCTATCGCGTTTGCAATTTGCTTCAACAACCATTTTCCACTATCTATTCGTTCCTATCTCTATTGGATTAGTATTTATTCTCGCAATCATGGAATCTTTTTATGTGAAGACAGGAAATGATGTATACAAGAAAATGGCTAAGTTTTGGGGCAAATTATTTTTAATCAACTTTGTAATTGGTATTGTTACAGGGATTCTTCAAGAGTTTCAGTTTGGGATGAACTGGTCTAATTATTCTCGCTTTGTAGGTGATGTATTTGGTGCACCGCTTGCCATTGAAGCATTGCTTGCTTTCTTTATGGAAAGTACTTTTATTGGATTATGGATATTCGGTTGGGAGCGTTTATCGAAAAAAGTTCATTTAGCATGTATTTGGTTAACCGCATTCGGAACAACTATGTCTGCTTTCTGGATTTTAGCAGCTAATAGCTTTATGCAACGTCCAGTAGGGTTTGAGATTAATAATGGTCGAGCAGAAATGAATGATTTCTTCGCTCTTATAACAAACGGCCAGCTTCTGGTTGAATTCCCTCATACATTGTTTGCCGCATTCTCAACTGGCGCATTTTTAGTATGTGGAATTAGTGCCATTAAATTGTTAGGAAAAAAAGATGTTGATTTCTTTAAAAAGTCCTTTCAAATCGGTATTACTGTTGCGCTAAGTGCTACTTTTTTAACACTTGTTGCAGGGCATGCCCAAGCTCAATTTTTAGTAGAAACACAGCCAATGAAAATGGCTGCAAGTGAAGGTTTATGGGAACACAGTGAAGATCCTGCACCATGGACCGTTTTTGCCAATATTGATGTAGAAAATAAACAAAATAGTGCCGAATTAAAACTTCCTTATCTATTAAGTATCCTTTCTTATAACACATTAGATGGAAGTGTGAAAGGGATGAATGAACTTCAAGCAGAGTATGTGCAAAAGTATGGGGATGGAAATTATATTCCTCCTGTAAAAACTACTTTCTGGAGCTTTAGAATAATGGTTGCTGCAGGAGTTGCCATGATTCTCCTAGGCGTATACGGTGTATATTTAGCATGGAAAAAGAAATTAGTCGCTAAGCCAAATAAATGGTTCTATCGTTTCATGGTAGCAGGTATTTCCCTTCCTTTCATCGCCAATACTTCTGGATGGATTATG
>NZ_DALZDK010000025.1:2990-75103 GCF_031978665.1 Niallia sp.
TGGTAGACAGCCATGGACTGTTTTTGGATTAATGACAACAGCAGATAGTATTTCCCCAAGCGTCTCAGCAGGGCAAGTATTATTCTCCATTATTGCCTTCTGTACAATCTATGCAGCATTAGGTGTAATCATGGTTTATCTATATGTAAAAGTTATTAAAAAAGGGCCATACATGATGGAAGAAGTAGATGCAAAAGTAACAAATGACCCGTTTGCGAAGGAGGGTTTCCATGCTTGAGTTAAATGTCCTTTGGTTTATTTTAGTCGCGGTTTTATTTATCGGATTCTTCTTTTTAGAGGGTTTTGATTTTGGTGTTGGAATGTCAACAAAACTTTTAGCAAAAAATGATATCGAAAAACGCATTCTCATTAATTCGATTGGTCCTTATTGGGATGCCAATGAAGTATGGCTAATTACTGCCGGTGGAGCAATGTTCGCAGCATTCCCCCATTGGTACGCTACGATGTTCAGCGGATTTTATACACCACTTGTAGTTGTTTTATTAGCATTAATCGTTCGGGCCACTGGCTTTGAATTCCGTGCAAAAGATAGTCACCCTACATGGAAAAAAGCGTGGGATGTTTGTATTTTCTTAGGTAGCTTCCTGCCTCCGCTATTATTCGGAGTGGTATTTGCTTGCTTTATGCAAGGTCTGCCAATTGATCAAAACATGGAATTAAAAGCTGGATTCTTTGATGTTTTAAACTACTATACACTAACTGGCGGCCTTACTGTGCTTGTCCTATGCCTTGTACACGGATTAGTGTTTACCACATTGCGTACTGTTGGCGATTTACAAGACAGAGCACGCAATCTAGCACAAAAGCTTTTACCTTTACTAGGAATTTTATTAACACTGTTCTCTGCATTAACCTATATTAAAACAGATATTTTCAAAGAACGCGGCTTAATCCTTTCTTTTATTTTCTCATTAGGGGTTATTGCCTTTGTAGTTGGCGGATTCTTTATTTCTAGAAAAATGGACGGCTGGGCTTTCGGAATGACTGGTGCGGTTATCACCTTATCCTTCGCCTCCATTTTCATCGGCTTATTTCCTAGAGTGATGGTTAGCTCTATAAGTGATGCTTTTAGCTTAACCATTCACAATGCAGCATCTGGTCATTACTCCTTAAAAGTAATGACAATTGTAGCTTTAACTCTATTGCCATTCGTTTTAGGCTATCAGATTTGGAGCTATATTGTTTTCCGGAAACGTATTACTGAGAAATCCCATTTAGAATACTGATGGATAAAAATCTATTAAAGCTTAATGGAATCAAGCCGATTCTCACCTGCATTGGAATATTAACAATTGTAGAGGGAGCTGCGATTATTCTGCAGGCCAAATGGCTTGCAGAAATAATCGCCTCTTTATATAACGGAAACACCTTTCAAGAGCAGTATGTAAAAATCATATTGTTCTTATTAGCTTTTTTAGGAAGACACTTCTTACACACCATCCAACAGAATATCGCTACAGGCTTTGCTGAAAAAGCGAGTAAGGAACTTCGTTTTCACTTTATGCAAAAACTGTTTGAGCTTGGTCCTAAATTCACCAAAAAACAAGGTAGCGGAAACATGGCTACACTTGTACTTGAAGGAGTAACCCAATATAGAACCTACTTGGAGCTCTTCTTACCAAGAATGCTTGCCACAGGGGTCATCCCTGGCATGATTATTCTATATGTATATTGGAATGATTGGCTTTCAGGTGTAATTTTAACAGTTACAATGCCAATATTAATCGGATTCTTAATCCTTGTAGGTATGGCAGCAAGCAGCCAAATGAATCGGCAGCTTGCCACATATAAAATACTATCTAATCATTTCTTAGACTCTTTAAGAGGATTAGAAACACTTAAGTTTTTAGGAAGAAGCAAACAGCATAGCGGAAATATCGAGAAGGTCAGTGAACAATATAGAGGCGCAACGATGAAAACATTGCGATTAGCGTTTTTATCCTCCTTTTCCTTAGACTTTTTTACCTCTCTTTCCGTTGCAGTTGTAGCGGTAAATTTAGGTTTACGCTTAATAAATGGCGATTTAGTGTTATTGCCCGCCTTAATGATTCTTATTTTGGCACCCGAATTTTTCCTGCCGGTTCGTATGGTTGGGGCAGATTATCATGCCACATTAGATGGTAAAGAAGCTGGGGAAGCAATCCAAAAGATTATTCAAACCCCACACCATGAAGAAGTAGATGGGGACTCCCTTGCTCAAGGTAATAAGCCTTCCCTAACTTTCCGTAACGTAGCATTTCAACATCATCCAGAGGAAGAAGCAACATTAAAAGATCTTTCTTTTACGATTGATGGCTATAAAAAAATTGGGATCGTCGGTGAAAGCGGTGCAGGTAAGTCTACTCTTATTGACCTGCTAAGTGGTTTTTCAGACCATTGCGAAGGAAGGATTTCTTTTAATGGCGCTCCTGTTTCTAGTCTAATGTCAGATGAATGGAGACAGCTTACTACGTATATCCCGCAATCTCCATATATATTTAGCATGACATTACGAGAGAATATTGCTTTTTACCATCCAGAAGCAAGTGACGAAGAGATTATCCAAGCATTGAAAGCAACTGGTTTATATGATATCTTCACAACTTTCCCTAATGGTCTAGATGAACTACTAGGTGATGGAGGAAGAAATTTAAGTGGCGGGCAGGAACAAAGAATTGCTTTGGCGAGAGCCTTTTTAAGCAATCGAAAAATCATACTGTTAGACGAACCTACCTCCCATTTAGATATTGAAACTGAATTTGAATTAAAGGAAACAATGCTTCCTTTGTTTAAAGAAAAGCTAGTATTCCTTGCGACACATCGGCTTCATTGGATGAAGAACATGGACTATATTTTCGTAATGGATCAGGGATCGATTGTAGAAACAGGCACACATGAAGATCTAATGGCAGCCAAAGGGCAGTACTATAAGCTATTACAGCAGTAAGGAGGAGCTTTAGTTGAGTGAAAATAAATGGATTTCCCCATTTCTAAAAGCAAATAGAAGTCGAATCATCTTAATTCTTTTCTTGAGCATCCTTGCTTTACTTACAGCTGCGATGCTTACCTTTACCTCTGGCTATCTTATTTCCAAGTCAGCCATTCCCGTTGAAAATATCTTAATGGTTTATGTGCCGATTGTCGGCGTAAGAACCTTTGGGATTAGTCGGGCAGTATTTAGCTATTTGGAAAAATTGGCTGGTCATCATACCGTGCTACGTATTTTATCGAAGATGCGTATAAAGCTCTACCAAATATTGGAGCCACAGGCTTTGTTTTTAAAAAGCAGATTCAAAGTCGGCGATATGTTAGGCATTCTTTCCGATGACATCGAGAAGCTGCAAAATATTTATTTACGAACCATTTTCCCGACTTTCGCAACATCTGTATTGTATATCATCGTGGTCTGCGCCATTGGAATTTTGGATATTCCTTTCGCTTTCCTTATGGCATTTTATTTGGGATTGTTATTATTCATTTTCCCTGTTCTCTCCTTGGTGCTTATGCGCAAAAAACAAAGAGAATTTAAGCAAAGAAGAAATGGTCTATATCAAAAATTAACAGATAGCATTTTAGGAATGAGCGACTGGGTGATCAGCGGACGCTCCAAAAACTTTATAGAGGAATATGAGAAAGAGGAAGCGATTGTTGCCAAAATCAATCATCAACTCGTTCAATTTACTCGTTGGCGAAACTTTGCTTCCCAAGCAGTCGCTGCACTAATTATCCTTTCTCTCGTTTTCTGGTCCAGCCAGCAATATATGGACGGTGCTATACCCGTTACATTGATTGCCGCTATTATTCTTGTTGCCTTACCAATCCTTGACGCATTTTTGGTCGTTTCTGACGCATTTGAAAAGCTTCCTGCCTATCAAGACTCTTTAGCCAGACTTAGCAAACTAGAGGCACCTGATCAGAAAACTAAAAATACAAAACCAGACATCGAGACAACTACGGTGGATATCCAGGTAAAGCAAGTTTCTTACAGCTATGCTCGAGAGCAAGCATTATCCCTGTCCAATGTAAACTTGGACATTCCACAAGGGAAAAAAATTGCGGTAATTGGGAGAAGTGGTGCAGGTAAATCAACCTTATTAAAATTAATTCAAGGAGTTATCCAGCCGACAGCAGGAAGTGTAACATATAACGGTGTATCAACTGCTTCCTTCCAAGCAGATACTTCTTCCATTATTTCTGTCCTTAATCAAACACCTCATCTGTTTGCTACGACGCTGCGAAATAATATTTTACTAGGCGTAGAAGAAGCAACAGAAGAAGAACTAGCAAAAGCCATTAAATTGGCCCAATTAGAAAATTTAGTCTCATCTTTACCGAATGGCTTGGATACTTTTATGGAGGAAACAGGACAACGCTTTTCTGGAGGCGAAAGACAAAGAGTAGCACTAGCAAGAATTTTGTTGCAAAAAACTCCTATTGTCTTGATGGATGAACCCAATGCCAGCCTTGATCCAAAGACAGAAAAAACATTACTTCAAACGATTTTTTCTTCGCTAGAAGGAAAAACAATGATTTGGATTACCCACCATCTAGTAGGTGTGGAAGAGATGGATGAAATCATTTTTATGGATGATGGTGAAATTGTTCTAAGCGGCAGTCACCAAAAACTTCTTGAAACAAGTAGTCGCTATCAGCAATTGTACGCTTTAGACCATCCAGAATAACATGTATAATAAAAAGCGATCTTCGTATTGAGGATCGCCTTTGTTTTTTATATGATGGTGTTTAAAAAAGAGTAGAGATAAGCTGTCAAATACCTTTTTACTCTCTTTCCTAGCCAAAAGAGCATCAACAGAAAGCTATACCCTTTTCCTATTAGATTACCTTTATCAAACTAACCTCTCCACCACTACAGCGTTAGCATCTGTCCTCCATTTACATAAATCACTTCTCCAGTCGCCTACAGGGGCCAAACTTCAATACTTTCTTCTCGGAAAAGCTCACTTTTCTATATATTCAAACTTCTTAATTTTTTATATAATAGTTACAAAATCTATGATGATAAAAGAGGAAATGCTAATGAAAAGAAAGTCTATCGGGATATTGCTTGTTTTAACTGCTGCGATTTCATGGGGAGTCTCCGGATCAGTAGCACAATTCTTATTTACGCAAAAACAATTTAGCACCGGCTGGCTTGTCTGTGTTCGCCTTCTTACTAGCGGAGCAATTTTACTGCTTTATTTAGCTTTAACAAAAAATTCGGACATATGGGGCATTTGGAAAAGAAGAGCAAGCGTTGTAAATATACTTGTTTTTGGATTGCTCGGGATGGCTGGAGTTCAGTTTACATATTTTGCTGCGATAGAAAGCAGCAATGCAGCAACAGCAACGTTACTACAGTACTTGGCACCAGTCCTTATTATTCTTTATACCTCATTTAACAGGAAATCTATTCCCCCTTTTCAGCATATAATCGGGATCTTTACTGCTTTATTAGGAACTTATTTTCTCGTATCTGCAGGTAATTTTTCAACTATATCTATTAGACCTGAAGCGTTAGCCTGGGGATTGAGCTCTGCTTTTTTCCTCGCCCTTTATACCTTACAACCTACTCAGCTGTTAAAGGAGTTCGGTTCTACAGTGGTTGTCGCATGGGGAATGATTATTGGTGGTCTCGGAATGTCCTTTATCTATCCACCTTGGCAAACAGGAGATGGGATATTTTCCTTTTCTTCGTTTCTAGCCATTTTATTTGTGATATTATTTGGTACCTTGATTGCATTCTTCTGCTACTTAGAAAGCCTAAAGCATTTGGAGGCTGCTGAGTCTAGCTTATTATCTTGTGCTGAGCCGCTATCAGCAGCATTCCTTGCTGTCATTTGGTTAAAGGTCCCCTTTAGTATATACGAATGGATCGGAGCTTTCTTCATTCTAACCACGATTCTCTTACTTTCCCTTAAGCGAAAAAACACGGAAAGAGAATTAGCAGAAAAAACTATTTAGCTAACCAAAAAGTTCAAAGCTCGGCACGAAAAAATTTTTTATAAGTGCTGAGCCGAATATTTTCAATGAATAACCTCTTCAAGCTTTGCACCTGTAACCTGGATTAAAGATTCAACCGCAATTTCGATTTGAACACCAATCTTTCCTCCGCTGACAATAATGGAGGTTAGCTTGTCTACGCTTTTATCTAAGATGGTTTCATACTTTTTCTTCATACCGATTGGTGAACAGCCACCTCTAATATAACCGGTCGTTTTTTGTATATCCTTTACTGCCATCATTTCCATTTTTTTAGCTTTTACTACTTTGGCTGCCTTTTTTAAATCAAGCTCTGTTGCAACAGGGATAACAAATACATAGACACCTGAGACCCCATCTTTCACTACAAGTGTTTTGTACACCATTTCTGTTTCCTTTCCAATCTTGCTTGCAACAGAAATACCGTCAATTTTCCCATCTTTATTATCATAGGTATGGACACTGTATGGAATCTTTTCGGCGTCCAAAATTCGCATTGCATTTGTTTTGGTAATAGCCATTTTTAATCTTCCTTTCCCAACACGTGTAAATATTTCCCTTATTAAACCTTATCATAACAAAGTGAAAAGGATTGTTAAATATTCTAAGAACCAAAGTTCCTTATTCCTCATATAGTATGGAAAAGGAAATTGACTTGTTGGGAGGAAAAAGATGAAACCGACCTATCAAGATGCCCTTGCCTATTTCGGGGTAAGCGGTGCACATCCAGGCGGATTAACTTTAACAAAGTTTTTATTAAAGCAGGAAAAAATAACAAAAGAAACAACACTCCTAGATGGTGGCTGTGGAACAGGCCAGACATCTGCCTATATAAAAAAGAACTTTCCTTGTTCTGTGACAAGCATTGACTACCACCCGACTATGGTAAAAAGAGCAAAGAATCGATTTGAAAAGGAAAATCTCTCTATCCAATTAGTTCAAGGAAGCCTAGAAAAATTGCCCTTTCCTTCCAATAGCTTCGACATTGTTTTAGTAGAATCAGTGCTTATTTTTACAAATTGCAAACACTCTCTCGCTGAAATCAAAAGAGTGCTAAAACCAGATGGTATCCTGCTTTTACTAGAAATGACAGCAGAAAGAGCCCTTCATCCAATGGAACATCAGAACATGTGTGAGGTATATGGAATTGAGAAAGTCTATACAGAAAAAGAATGGATTCATTTAATGCAAGAAGCAGGCTTTCCAAAAGTAGAAATAAAACTTGGACACTCTGTTTTTTCCCATATGATGACGGGAATGGAACCAGAGGACGAAGCAATCGATATGACTGTTCCCGCAAATATGCAGTTAGAGGGGAAGCTGATGGACCATTCCTATATTCTTTATACGTATGGAAATATAATCGGCTATCGTGTCTATCGAGCTAGCCTATAGGAAGGAAGAGGTTCTCCCACCTGAGAGACCTCTTTTTTATTTTGCATTCTCTTTTAACAAAGCTTTATGAATCCAAATAGCTGCTTGAGAGCCTTCCCCCATTGCAATAGTAACCTGTTCAGAATGTGCCACCACATCGCCTGCTGCCCAAACGCCATCTATATTCGTCATTTTCGTACGCGGATTTACGATAATATGATTATTTTCCATTATTTCAACCCCTAAAGGTGCTGCTAAATCTGACTTTACTTTATTACCACCAAATGCAATAAAGCTTGATTTTGCTTTTATTTCCCTTCCATCCTCTAACTCATATCCTTTGATTTGAGATTCTTCCGCTATAACTTTTTTTATTTTTGCAATTAAAATAGATATATTATTTGCTGCCAATTCCTTTTCCAGCCTTTCCTCTACCGCTTGCCCACCATGGTTAATATAGATAATCTCCTTTGTCCAATACAATAAAGTCAGTGCCATATTCGCCCCGACATTTCCGTTTCCAATGACAATCGTTTTCTTGTCCTTCACTTCATAGCCATCACAATCTGGGCATAAATAGACACTTATTCCAAGACAAGGATATAATTCTTTCAAGGGAGGAATATTATCCATTACACCTGTAGCAATCAGGATTTTTCGTGATCGAATAGTAGCTGTCTCTGTATGGGCAGTAAAGAAACTCTCTTCTTTGTTTATAGCAGTAACAGTACTTTTAAGAAACTCTACACCTAAACTTTCCGCATGTTTTCTTCCTAAGCTTCGCAATTCTGGCCCACTTATTCCATCCGGATAACCCAATATATTATGATAGCTTTTACATAAAGTAGAGCGCCCATCTTCGGCATCGATAATAAGCACATCATGCTTGTATCTGCCTAATTGAATTGCTGCCTGCAACCCAGCAATTCCACCGCCTATAATAATACAATCAAGAATTCTGGTCATCTTTGCTTTCCCTTCTTTCTTTTACAATCATGCCTATTTCCTTAGTTTTTACGATGAAAGAATTCTTATTCTGCCAAATGCTATCTGAGTAATGCGAAATAAAAAAAGAAAAAATGGCTATGTAAACGAGATTCCCGAATACATAGCCATATAATCTTATTAAGAGACTATTTCTTCTTTAAAAAACTGCGGTAAGTGCTCCTTATGCGCCTCTAGCATTTCATCCAAAATTTGTTTTGCTACTTTGTCTGAAGGCAGCAATGGGTTTATTGTCATTGCTAGTAAGGCTGTATGATAATTACCTGTCACTGCAGCTTCTGCTGACACTCTTTCAAAGGATTTAATTTGTTGAACAAGTCCGCGAACGGAGACAGGTAAATCTCCAATCGCAATTGGTTTCGGTCCGTCTTTTGTGATGATACTGCTAATTTCTACGGCAGATTCATCTGGAATACTAGCAATTGCTCCATTATTTATTGTATTTACCGGCTGGATATCTCTTCTGTCGTTATACATCGAATCAATCAGGCTACAAGCAGCATCGCTATAGTATGCCCCTCCTCTTTTTTCTAACTGTGGTGGTTTTATAGCTAAATTCTCATCTTTATAAAGTTCAAATAGTTCTTTTTCTAATTGCTGAACCACTTCTGCACGCGTTCCTTGTTCAGCTGCTTCTTCTAATTCATTTTGAAGCATTTCTGCTTGTTTATAATAATAACGATGGTATCCACAAGGGATTACTCCTAATGCTTTAATAAAGTCTGGCTCCCAATCGATGGCTGCAATATTCTTCATCGTATCACTCTTATGCTTTGTCATTTTCCCTAAAAAGTCTTGTGTGATATTTTTTCCGTCTAAGTATACATTTAAACCGAATACCATATGATTCAACCCAGCAAAATCTACATGTACACGACTAGCTTCTACTTCTAAAAGCTTTGCAATCCCCATTTGGATGGAAATCGGTACATTACATAGCCCAACAATCTTCTTCCAGTTACTATGACGAAGAACAGCTTCTGTCACCATTCCTGCTGGGTTTGTAAAGTTAATTAGCCACGCAGTAGGACAAAGCTCCTCCATATCTTTTACAATATCCAAAATGACAGGAATGGTTCGTAAGCCCTTAAACAATCCGCCAGGACCATTCGTTTCCTGTCCAATCACATTATATTTTAACGGGATTTTTTCATCCTTTGTACGAGCAGCAAGTAACCCGACTCGGAATTGAGTTGTAACAAAATCAGCACCCTTAAGTGCTTCCCTTCGATCTAATGTTAGATGAATTTCGATAGGAACTCCTGCTTTTTTCACCATTCGTTTTGCCAAATTTCCTACAATATCAAGCTTTTCCTTCCCTTCCGGAATATCTACTAACCAAAGCTCGCGAACAGGTAAAGAATCATATCTTTTAATGAATCCTTCAACTAATTCAGGTGTGTAGCTTGACCCACCGCCGATAGTAACAATTTTAATCCCTTTTCCCATAACCGATCGCCTTCTTCCTTTTTTAGGCCGCTTTCGTAAAGTTTGTTGCTATGAACCTGCAACCTGAAATAATTTATTTTTCCTAATAAAAAAACAACGTTATTTAGAAAACAGCCTTTTTAATTTGCGTAACCCCTTACAAAGTGAATCATTAAAAAGGCCAGCAAGTGTTTCTTCGTATACAACGTTACCGTCTACCGCCATTCAAGTAAATAGAATCGAAGGGTTTAGGACTTTTTCACACATAATGGAACGTGTTCCAAAAGAGGAACACTTTGTTTCTATAAAAAAAGGCGCTTAATAAAGATTATTACTCTTTATCAAGCACCTTTTTACGAGCATTCGCTCGAAATATTAATTGATTAATTACTTCTGAAAACATTAAGCCCATTGCAATGGAACCAGATATTAAACAAACCTTTGCTGCTATGCTTACTGCTTCATAATAGTCGTTCTCAACAAAATTACGCATCGCATTATAAGCAGCTCCCCCTGGTACTAAAGGAATAATTCCTGCGACACTAAAAATTATTACTGGCGATTTATATAAGCGGGCGAATACTTGGCTAATGACCGCCACAAGAAACGAGCCCAATAATGCTGCTAGCACTTCATTCATATGAAAATGTACAATTGCCCAATAAGCCATCCAGCCAAGCATTCCTACAAATCCACTTTGAATTAATAGCTTCCGAGGAATATGAAAAATAATGCCAAAGCCAAATGTCGCAATAAAACTAGTTATTGCCTGTGCTAAAAATTCATTCATTGCTAATTCCTCTCCTTAAAAAACTAAAAATGCAACAGCGATTCCGGACCCAATTGCTGTAGCTGTTAAAAATGCCTCTGCCCCTTTGGAAATACCAGATACTAAATGCCCTGCCATCAAATCCCTTACTGCATTCGTAATAAGCAAACCTGGAACGAGAGGCATCACAGAGCCGATAATAATCTTATCTACCTCCGAGCCAAAACCAATCGAAACAGATAGAAAGGCTATCATTCCAATAACAAAAGCGGCAGAGAATTCAGCAAAGAACTTTATTTGCAAAGCTTTGTGGAAATACAAGGAACACAAAAAACCTAGTCCTCCAGCCAGAAGTGCTGGAATAAAATCTCCCCAAACTCCATTGAACATGATTAAAAAACAGCCACTTGCAATAGCTGCTGCCACCACTTGAAACGAATCAGAATACGTGCATTTTTCATCTTCTACATCTTTCAATAAATGGTACGCTTCATTCATGCTTACTGTTCCCGTACTTATTCGACGTGAAATATCATTTACTCGAACAACCTTTTCTTAATTAGTCGTTCGCTCAATAATTCGATTTAACTTCGTCTTTGTCGGTTCTAATCCTTCTAGCGATAAAATAATGCCTGTAGGTGTAACAAAGCAATCGGAGTCGGTTACACCATAAGCAGTTGCTATTCTAGTCATCGTATCCTCAACACGATGCGTTTCTGCACCATTCTGCAGCATGATACTACCTGCTAAAATACAAATCTCCATAATGTCATATGTTTTTTCCACCGATATATATGTCAATACCATCTCTCCATTAAAAAAAGCATCTGCACCTCTTATGTATCTAATCGTTGTAAAAATAAAGGAAAAACAGCCCTTAAAATAAAGAGAAACTGCTTCTATCTGTAAGAAAGATCAATTACGTTTACATGTTATTTAGCGCACAGCAATTTTTATAAATTTGCATCCAATATTGTTTTATCCTAACAAATGTTCGTTCAGTCTAACATATATTCCATTTTCTTTTGAATCTTACTCAACAAATTACAGTTTATATGAAATATGGTTATTTTATCAATAATTGAATAGAAAATAAAATTAGTGGAATTTTTATGTGGAAGATAACATGGCGGAAAAAATTTTTTCCAAAATAAAAAGTCCATTATGGCATTAAATGGACTTAACGAAAGGACATCTGATTATTTTATTAATCGTTCTGAATTCCAAATCTCGCATTAATCTGGCCTCGAAGCATTTGTTTTTTAATTTTGCGTTCTTCTTCTTCCTTGTTCTTTTTCATAATTTCTTGTCTAATTTCATGTGTACGAACGCCCTCTTCTCGTTTATTAGCAATCTCTATGAGTCTTTCTACATCGGAGAATGAATATTTTCGATTTCCTCTTTCTGGCCTCTCTGGAAAGATCAATTTTCTTTGTTCATAATATCGAATCTGTCTTTCCGTTAAACCAGTTAGTTCACTTACAACACCAATGGTTATTACCTTTCTTTTCTTATAGGATGGCTCATGATCCATTACATCTCACCTCATGAAGTTAAATAGTATTCTCATTTGTTTTAATTATAATACTTTTCAGATAAAACAGAACGTTTTTTGTTACATTTCCTAACACAAAAATCAAAAAATAGGTAAGATTTCCTTACATTTTTAATGATTTTTTATTTGTTTTCCGTTAAAATGCTAAATGTATAAACTATTCCTTAAATTTATATGTGCGGAATAGGTATTAGGTATTATTTTTGTAAATGGAGAGGAGCCTTCTTACATGATAACCAAAGAAGCAGTCGATTTAGCTAAAAAGATCGTGGAGCTTGATCTGATGAGAGACGAGATTTGGGAACACTTAGCAGAGGTTGCTGGTGAACACGCCCACGAACTTCTTCGAATAATTCAGAATAGCTAAATAAAACTGTATAACCTTTATAATTCATGTTTTTTATATACGGGAATCTCGATGACAATTATAGATTCGTGGATTCCCTCTCTTATTTGATTTTTTTAAAGTTAGTCTCTATATGAAGATCTTCCTATAAACATCTATCAAAATCCCCATTCAAGTGATAAATTATTCCTCTTCGTTGTTAATAAATCTAACATTATTTTATAAGAATCATTCAACAACTGCAAGTGAATGTCTAAATTTTTTTAATACTCTAACAAAAATAGACCATCTATCTCATTTCTCCATTAAAAATGGAGAGTGGATAGATAGTCATTATTTATTAGCTGTTTTCAAATTTCATAAGAGAATTACTGAGCAAATTGAATAAATATTACAAACACAGCCACTTATTAAATACTAACATCCTTCTTTTGGAAGAACAAAAAGGTGATTGCCATAAATAGGACATAGTAGATAAATAGGATTCCCAACGACATCGGCATTGTTACCGTTTCGATTATTTTATCCTGAAATACGAAAATCGTTTGATCTAAATGCGGGAATACCAATACTTTTAACCAAGTATATTCTGTAGCTAACATTTGGATCATTTGGCCAATTGTCGAGGACACAAACAATACAAACACACCAATACCAACAGCTATCGCCTGATTTTTAAATAACGTAGATAACATAAAGGATAAGCTTAATACAAGCAATAATCCTGGTAAGTAATATAGAATCATTTTCAAAAATAATGTTCCACCACTTGCAACGACTTCCCCACTTGTCCCCATAATACTTACATTATCTCCAAAACTTCCTATACCAAAGAATGCAATGCTTACTAAGTAACCGACAAACATTAAAAATACAATTAAAATAGCTGCATAAATGAGAACCGCAATATATTTTGATAAGAGAATCATCCAACGTTTGTGGGGACGAATTAGCAATTGCTTAATCGTTCCATCAGAGAATTCAGAAGAAACACTTCCAGCACAAATAATTACTACAAATAAAGTGATTAAAGATTTCATTCCAATTACCATCCCATTCATATTTGACCAGGAAGTGGTATAAGGACTAACATCTTTCTCCAAATTACTTTTATAATCCTGAATTTTCATTTGAATCGCTTCTTTAGTTTCGTCCCAGTTGAAATCTTTTCCACTTTTCATTAAACTTTCTTCTGTTTGCGCTGTAGGCAGCTGCTTTTCGAGCTTGTTTATTTCTGACTGTACAGATCCACGCCAGTCATCCCCTTTATATTGCGGAGTCATCTTCATCTCCAAAATACTTCCACCAATAAGTGCAAGAACAAGAATAATAGGAAATATCCAGCTATTTTTCTTTTCCCAAATTTTTATTAGTTCATTTTGTACTAACCCAATCATTTTATTTCCTCCTCTCTCTTCTGATTGGTAATTTCTAAGAAACGGTCTTCTAATGTTGCTTTTACTACATAAATTCCATACACAGCAATATGGTTGTCGACAAGCATTTTATTGAATAGTGGAATGCTCTCTTTTTCCAACTTCACGACCAACTCTCTATCCTTTGTAGAGACGACTTCTACCTTAATCTCACTACCCTTAAGTAAATCAACAGCTTTTTCTACTTCTGCTAACTCAAACGTTACTTCCCTTACCCTTACTTCTTCCTCCGAAACAGTTTCATCCATTTTAGAAATGTGAATTAGTTTTCCTTTTTCAATAATCGCAAACCGATGGCACATTAACTGCATTTCCGATAATAGATGGGAGGAAACTAAAACAGAAATCCCTTGGCTTGCTAGTAAATGCAAATAATCTCTAAACTCACGAATTCCTTGTGGATCTAAACCATTTGTTGGTTCATCTAAGATAAGAATGGCCGGTTTATGTAATAAGGCTTGAGCTACACCAAGGCGTTGCCTCATCCCTAACGAATATGTCTTTACTTTTTGATGGATCGCATTTTCTAAGCCAACAAGCTTAATCACTTCATTAAAGCGGGCTTCTGCTATTGGTTCCCTCGCCATTCTGGCATAATGCTTCAGATTCTTATATCCACTCATATATTTATAAAACTCTGGATTTTCTACGATTGCCCCTAAGCTGCTCATCGCTTCAGAAAAATTATTATCTAGATTGTAATCATTAATGACAACACTTCCGTTTGTTCTATTAATTAAGCTGACAATCATTCGAATAATGGTTGTTTTTCCTGCTCCATTAGGTCCAAGCAACCCAAATATTTCTCCTTTTTCAACAGAAAAGCTAACATTATCAACAATATTCCTTCCTTTGATTCTTTTTGTGAGATTTTTGACTTCTAATGCATTTAAGCTCATCTTTTTCTCCCTTCTATTTCCTTGCTTTGAATGTATGCCGTTCCCCACAAGATGTATTAATACACTTTTCTTTTACTAATACGATTTTTATTGGGAAAAGTTTCAATAAATCAAACTTTTTTTGGAAAATAACTAACAATATAAATCCGCTGGCCGAATAAATTTTTACTTACTCTAAAAATCGAGCTTATTAAGAGACCGACTAAAAAAACCGCTCTCCCTTGATTTTTCAAGGAAGAACGGTTGTGGATAAGCTTATAAACTTTAACGTTAAACAGTGGTTGTTGATAAATTGTTGATAAGTTCTTGGACTGGTGTATAGCCATAGCCAAGATCTGACGCTACTGGAGCATAGGTGATTTTTCCAGCGAAGGTGTTTACACCTTGTTTAATAGCGTAATTGTTTTCGATTGCTGCTACTGCCCCTAGATTAGCAATTTGAAGTGCATATGGCATGGTCACGTTCGTTAATGCAATGGTAGAAGTTCTTGGCACTGCACCAGGCATATTCGCGACTGCATAATGTACTACCCCATGCTTAACATAGGTAGGATTATCATGTGTTGTAATATGATCTACTGTTTCGAAAATTCCTCCTTGGTCAATTGCCACATCAACGATAACAGATCCTGGAGCCATCTTCTTCACCATTTCTTCTGTTACTAACTTTGGAGCTTTTGCACCTGGAATTAAAACTGCACCAATTACTAAATCTGCATTCACAACTGCTTCTTCAATATTTGCCGGGTTCGAAATAACAGTACTTAGGCTTGCACCAAATTGATTATCTAATTCTCTTAATCTTTCAGGATTTAAGTCTAATAATGTTACATTTGCCCCTAATCCAATCGCAATTTTTGCTGCATTCGTACCAACAATGCCGCCGCCAATGATTGTTACATTTCCTTTTTTCACACCAGGAACACCAGCTAATAAGATTCCTTTTCCTCCATGGGGCTTTTCTAAGAACTGCGCACCAATTTGAACAGCCATTCTTCCAGCAACCTCACTCATCGGCGTCAGTAACGGTAATTTACCATTTACTTCTATCGTTTCATACGCTATTCCAATTACACCATTCTCCGTTAAAGCCTTGGCTAATTCTGGTTCCGCTGCTAAATGTAAGTACGTAAACAAAATAAGTCCTTTGCGGAAATACTGGTATTCAGAAGCTAATGGTTCTTTTACTTTTATAATCATTTCTGCCGTATTCCATATTTGAGCTGCTGAGTCCATTATCTTTGCACCCGCTGCAGCATATTCTTCATCTGTAAAGCCACTGCCGATTCCTGCGTTTTGTTCTACAAGTATTTCGTGACCACCATTTTTTAAATAAGATACACCTGAAGGAGTAATTGCGACCCTATTTTCATTGTTTTTAATTTCCTTTGGGATACCAATAATCATTAGAATTCCTCCTTGTTATAAAACCTAACATATTTTGTTAGATATCTTATTATTATAATAGGACGAATTCTGAAAATTTTCTTTGTTAAAATTAATGAAATAAAAACCTTTCGTTTGTGAAAAAACACAAAAGGAAAAGAGGAGTGGATTGAGTACCTATTCTTTCTGCCAATGCATTAATTTTAAATCTAAGTAAATCATAAACTTCTGACTAGGAACCGATAAATCAACTTCCATGATTTCCACTATTCGCTTCAAACGATAAGCAAGGGTATTAGGATGGATATGCAAACGAGTTGCAGTCCTTTGGATACTTTCACTTTCATCTAAATAAGCCTCAAGCGTTGCTAATAATTCCGTATTATGAGTTTTATCATATTCTTTTAGATTTCGTATCGCGATATTCTCCGATCCATCCTGCCTTCTTTTTTCTAAAAGGATATCTAAAAACTGATAGATACCTAGCTCTTGATAATGATAGAAAGCATCAGCCTCCGGAAATTTCTCCCGGACCTCCAAAACAGTTCTCGCCTCTCTAAAGCTCTTTGGTACATCGCTATACTGTTTGTAAATCCCACCAAAGCTGCCTCTTACCTCTTTAATCGAAAATCTTTCTTCCAGGTTTTGTTGAAAACTACAGATGAATTTTTTAAAACAAGCAATTGAATTCCCGTTATCATCAATAGGCGTTGCCAAAATAACCAATTCATTATCATCAATGGTTGAAAAAGAAATTTTTACATCCTGAGATACTTTCAACAAATAAAGTATATGCTTTTCTATTTCCTTTGTAATCATTTTAGAAAATGGAAAAATCATCACTGTAAAGCAGGCTAAAGAAGGAATCCCAATTTCTTTTAATTTCTCGTCTATATCCGCCGCTGTCACAAAACCAGTTAGCATTCTCCAAAAGAATTCCTGGTTGTCCTGTAAAGTCGGAGTTTTATTTGTAGTAAAACGTGACAAAAGATGACGCGCTACCGATGCTGCGTTCTCTAAAAACCCCATCTTTTCCTCTGTTAAAGGGTTCCCCGTTTCAATAGCCCAAATATATCCAATGACCTCTTCACCTCTCCAAACGGAAACAGCCACCCGATTTCCAAGACCAATTTCTTTTTTCCCTTTAATCCGAATTGGCTTTTTGCTTTGAAGAAGCTGAGGAATCACACCATCCTTCCATAAACGATTGATTACTTTCTCTGGAACTCTGCGACTAATAATGGTAGAAATTCTGACCATATCCGTTTCTTCGTCATGACTGCTGTATACTAACACACGATGATGGGGATCCTCCAATGTAATCGGACATCCCAATAGCTCACTAACATGATCTACAAAGCTTTCGAGGGAATCATACATGTCCCTTCTAAACGGATTTCGCGGCTCGCTTGTCATTCATCTACTCCTCTCCAAAACGCTGACTAAATCGTTCGTAACTTTTATACTTTTTATTTTATCGCGTTTAGAAGGCTTTCAACAATAAGAATCTTTCGAAAAATACATAAACTAATTTTTCTTTTCCTTCATCGTCTGTGAACCGATCAACCCTATAATTAGCACAATGATTGATGCAAGACTATAATCCTTAAAGAAGGAAGTAAACGGTATATCTAAAAGCATAAAGGCCAATGTTAGTAACCTTCCTGCCATTAATATCAATCCAATGAATAGCAGCCAATTAAATACTTTTTCTAAAAACATCATCTATCATTCTCCTTTATTTACTAGTACTTTCTACAACTATTATTTCATTTTGACAGCTACTTTTTTTAACGTTATTCGATTTATCCAAAGCACAAGCAGAATTAACAAGATCGTCCCTAAAAAGGATAGGAAGACCGAAAATTCTACTCCGTTAAAAAAGAGGATTTTTCCGAAAAGATCCTTTAATTCAAACTCCCAAAACCGATCTATTATAGAAAGGATTAGTACTGCTAAAGCAATATATGCCATGCCTATTAGAACACCAAAACGATAAAAACCTGCTCCTATTAACCAACCAGCTACAAAATATCCAACAACGTTTAAACTATAGATAAAGTAGAGAAGCAGCCAAGATGGATCTTGCCCTAAATAGGAATCTATATGAATACCTAAAACAAATTCCTTTTCTACTAAAGCAATCAAGAAACCAATTAGCATCATGCTAAAAGAAACGATTACTGCTGAAATTGCCTGCCCATAAAAATAGTCTTTTCTCGGAATCCCTTGCTTCACATAAAAGGTTAAGAAGCCTGATACGGATATAATTCCTACTACCAACATAAAGATTTTAGTTGGCCCATAGACGAAAGGAAGGAATCCTTGCTGAATAAATTTCTCTTCCCCTATAAAATATCGCAAAATATTATAGACAATAAATACAATGGGGATAACCCATAATGCCCAAGTGAATTTCAGCCAGGACAAATCCACAGCAATTTTTAAAATACTATTTTTGGATTTCATATTCTTCCTCCTCTTTCGTTAAATAGATAAATAAATCTTGTAAGGAAACAGGTCCGATATTTAATCCTTTCATCCTAGCTTTTTCGCGGCTATCATCTGTTAGTTCTCCATAGACCATAACTGCTTTTGACCCGCCTAATATTTGGGAATTAAGCTGGATCATGTCTTGAACAAATTCTTCTACCTCTTGTTTAGAACCTGTGATAGTAGCCCCTTTTTCTAGTAAAAGATCCATTGGCTCCTTCATGATTACTTCACCTTCTTTAAGAATCACCACTTCTTCAAATAAATAATCCATTTCAGATACTAAATGCGTCGAAAGAATGATCGTCCGAGGAAATCGTTCGTAATCTGCTAGTACTTCTTTATAAAACTTTTCCCTTGTTGGAGCATCCATGCCATTATAAGCCTCATCAAAGATAGTAATTTTCGATCTGCTCGCTAATCCCAAAGTAACATTAAGGGCTGATTGCATACCCTTTGATAATTTGGATACATACTTATCCAAGGGCAAATTAAATAATTTCACTAGCTCCATTGCATATTGGCGATCGAAATGAGGGCGGTATCTTTCCACCGCTTCGATCATTCCCTTTACCTTTTCTGTTTCTGCGCTATAATCTGTTTCGTAAACAAAGTTCACCGCTGACATAATCGCAGCATTTTCGAAGGGATCTTTGCCCGCAATTTTTATGGTTCCGGCTGTTGGCTGAGTATAAGACGCTAGTAAAGATAATAATGTAGACTTTCCAGCTCCATTCCTGCCAATTAGTCCATATATTTTATTCTCTTCTAGATGTAAACTAATATCTTTTAACGCCTGGTATTTCCCAAACTTTACAGAAACTTGGTTCATCTTTATGTCAAAACTCATATTTACTCACTTCCTTTTAATTGATTCATCATATTTGATATATCTTCCTTTGAGATACCTAATTTTTTTGCCTCTTGGATCATGGGAAGTAAATATTGATCAAGAAATTGCTCTTTCCTTTGTGTTAACAGTTTTTCTTTCGCACCCTCTGCCACAAACATCCCTACACCTCTTTTTTTATAAATAATCCCATTCTCGACAAGCAAATTAATTCCTTTCGATATCGTTAAATGATTAATTTTATAAAAGTTAACAAGCTGCGTAGTCGAAGGAATTTGTTCATTTTCCTTTAACTGATCATTAACAATTTGATCTTCTATTAGCTCCTTTATTTGCAAAAAGATTGGCTTGTTGTCATTAAATGGTGTGTTCAATGAATGATCACCACCTTTCTTACTCTACTGTTATATGGTTATATAGTTATATATATAACCATATATGATACATCTTATTCAGTCAATAGGCGCTTTCTAGATTTTTTTATGAGATAATCAGCAAAAAGCTAGAAAGCCTAGCAAAATACACATAAAAATAGACCTTTCAAAAGAGTACTTCTCCTTTAAAAGGTCCTTACTATTAATATATATTCTGTTTAATAGGCTTTGCACCCATTAAAACGCTCGTTTCCTTTAGTCTTTGCATGTTATAGGAAGATTCCTGCATCAATGTTTCATCTAGATAGGCTGGATGAGTCATTACTTCGACGCTTTTTCCGTCTCCCACACGTTCTAGCAATTTTTCAAAATAGCTATCTACGATTCCATCTCCATAAAAATCATCGAAAAAGATATCTGTTAATGTTTGAATATCAGTGAAATGCTCGCCTGCATTTCTGACAGGTAGCCCGTATTTATCAGAAAGCTTTTTTATTACTGGATAAAATCTTTTAATTCCATGCACGTGATGATGACTGTCTAAGTGAGTAGGAGTAAGATCTGCCTCTAAGCATTTTTCAATTTGTGCTGTCCATTCTCTTTCTAATTCATCTAAATTTACAGAATATGGATTTCCATAAACAAAGATCTGTTTTTTAAAATGACCTGTTTCATCTACAAGACTTAGAACATCGTCTAAAAGTGGCCTTCCCCATGTTAATACAAGATGGATGCCTACTTTTAAAGAAGGTGTGTCCTTTGCTAAGGCAATTGCATGCTTTGTAGCCTTCGCATTCATCATCAATGTTGCAGACGTTACGATTCCCTTAAGGTGTGAATCAATAATTCCATAATTAACTCCTCGACTAAGCCCAAAATCATCTGCATTAATAATCACTTTTGCCATGGATTCGTCTCCTTTTAAAGCCATAGAGCCATGAATTCCATTACACCGCTCTGCTTTTTTATATACGAACACTTTCTTTTTTCGAAAAAAACTGCGGTAAATACGCTTTATGTGCTTCTAGCATTTCATCTAAGATTAGCTTTGCCACGCGATCACTTGGAACAAGGGGATTAATGGTCATGGCAAGTAGCGCTTTATCATAATCTCCAGAAATTGCTGCTTCTATGGCCACTCTTTCAAAGGATTTGATTTGTGTTACTAATCCTTGAACTGCTACTGGAAGTTCACCAACTGTGATTGGCTTCGGTCCATCCTTGGTGATTACACAGCTTACTTCCACTGCAGATTCATATGGAATACCTGTAATCGCCCCATGATTCACTGTATTGACCGCCTGAATATCACCTTTATCCGTATACATAGAGCAAATTAGACGAACAGCAGCATCGCTATAGTAAGCGCCTCCGCGTTTTTCTAACTGAGGAGGTTTAATAGCTAGTTCAGGGTCTTTATATAATTCAAATAATCCCTCTTCTAATTTTTGTACAACTTCCGCACGAGTTTCCCCTTTTTCTACATCCCTTAGCTCCTGTGAAAGTACATCTCCCGTTTTGTAGTAATAATTGTGATAAGGGCAAGGGAATAAATTTAATCCTCTTAAAAACGCAGGCTCCCAGCCCATAGCGTGGATATTTTGCATCGTAATCGCTTTCTCTGGATCTGTTATTAATTCAATTACCTGTTTCTTTACACTTATACCATCCACATAAACATCAAGACCGTACACCATATGATTTAGTCCCGCGAAGTCGATTCTCACTCTTGCAGGATCAACATTCAATAGGTCTGCAACTCCCCGCTCCATTCCAATCGGTACATTGCATAAACCAACTACCTTTGAAATTCCACTATAGCGAAGTACTGCTTCTGTTACCATTCCAGCTGGGTTTGTAAAATTAATTAGCCATGCATTCGGACAATGCTCTTCCATTTCTTTTGCTATTTCTAAAATAACCGGAATGGTGCGAAATGCTTTAAATAAGCCGCCAGGTCCATTTGTCTCTTGACCAATAACGCCATGCTCCAACGGAATTTTCTCATCAAGTGCTCTTGCCGCGAGCTGACCGACACGTAATTGAGTTGTAACAAAGTCAGCTCCTAAAAGAGCCTTTTTCCGATCCAATGTTAGAAAAATATCAATGGGAAGTCCCGCCTTCGCTACCATTCTACGCGCCAACGCGCCGACAATTTCCAGCTTTTCTTTTCCTTCTTCAATATCAACAAGCCATATTTCCTTTACAGGCAATTGTTCATGATACTTAATAAAGCCCTCGATTAGTTCAGGCGTGTAGCTTGAGCCACCACCTATTGTAACTATTTTTAAGCCCTGACTCATTCTGCCATCCCCTTTCTCGTTGTCCCCTGCAAAAATTCTTCTCGCATTTCAATGATTTCATTTGCAAGGTCTTTCAATGTCATTGCATTCATTAAGTGGTCTTGTGCATGAATTAAAATAATCGGAATTGTAAATTGGTCCCCGCCAGCCTCAAGATGGAGTAATTTTGTCTGAATTTTATGAGCCTCTGATAGTTCTGCTTCCGACTCTGTTATCTTCTTTTTGGCCGCATGAAAATCCTTTTTTTTCGCGTCCTGTATGGCTTCCATCGCAAAGCTTCTCGCATTTCCGCTATGTAAAATCAGCTGAAAGGAGAGCTGGTATAATTCTTCCGTATTCACCTTATTTCACTACTTTCTTTTAGAAACTTACAGAATCGGATCCTTTTGTAAGCTCTGTTTTATTTTTCGAATCAATTTTCACTTGTGCATAAACAAATGGTAAATAAACTACTGTTGATATAAGTAAATTTAATGCAGCCAAAGCAGCCCCAAGAAAACTTCCCCCTGTTGCTAAATAGCCGCCCACTATCGGAGGCGTTACCCAAGGAATTTTCGCAGTTACTGGTGGAACGATTCCATAGTCTACTGCAAGATAAGAGATAATAGTGGTAATAACAGGCCCAATGACAAACGGAATAAACCAAATCGGATTTAAGACAATTGGTAAGCCAAAAAGGATGGGTTCATTAATTTGAAAAACTCCTGGTGCCCCGCCAAGACCAATCATTTGTTTATACCGTTTTCTTCCAGCAATTATCATGGCAATAATTAATCCTAAGGTTGCTCCAGACCCTCCCAAATACACGAACGCATCAAGAAATGATCCAGCAAGTATATGATATTCCCCTAATGCTTGAACACCCGATTGAGCTAGATCAATATTCTCCGCCCCTGTTTTTTCAAATAACGGCGTTGTAATTCCCCCTAATATATTGGGGCCGTGTAGACCAACCATCCAGAATAAATGCACCAATAAAACAATTAATATCGCAAAAGGAAGGGAGTCAACAGCATTTGTTAATGGGGATACAATGACCGTATTTAACCAATCATTTAGAACCTTTCCATCTGTTATCATTCTGAAAACTACACCAAATAATCCCACTAGAAAAATAGTACCCATACCTGGCACTAATTTTGCAAACGATTTAGAAACAGCTGGCGGCACTCCATCTGGCATTTTTATCACTAATGCTTTAATTTTAGATAAACGCAAGAAAATTTCTGTAGCTACTAATGCTATGATAATGGCGGTAAAAAGAGCTGTTGCATTGAAATAGTTAACGGAAACCAATCCCCACACTCCACCTGCAACTGTTTCAGTCGCCGCATCATCTATCGGTAAAGTGACATTTGCTGTTTGGGGTAATAATAAGAAAAAACAGGCTGCAGAAATAAGCATTGCTTCAAAGCCTTCATCTCCATAAGACCTAGCTAATTTATAAGAAATTCCAAATACCGCAAAAACGGAGAGAAAAGCAAATGTTCCAAACCAGATATCCCCACCTAAAGTGGACCAGTTAGGACCAAATATCGCCTCCATTAATTTTCCATATGGTGGAATAATTTGCCCGAGATTATTAAAAAGTACTGCAAAGGAACCTACAATCGTTATAGCAATCATGCCAATTAATGTATCTCTAATCGCAAGCAGATGCCTTTGATTACCTAACTTTAATGCAAAAGGCATAATAAATTTTTCAATAAATCCCATCATTTCTTTATTCCCCCTTTATTAAAGAAGTCGCTTGTTCTAACACTTTTTCGCCATTACATAGTCCGTAGTCCTGCGGATTAATGGTTGCTACAGGAATACCTTTTTGATCGCCTGCTTTTTTTACTTGTGGTAAAAGAAATCGCACTTGCGGACCTAATAAAACGACATCAGCATTCTCTATCTCGTTGCTCACTTCTGAAGCTGCTATTGCCCAAATTTTGCAGTCTATTCCTTGATCTTTTGCACTTTGCTCCATTTTCGCAACCAATAAACTAGTAGACATTCCAGCTGAACAACATAGTAGAATATTCAATAATTCATCCCCTTTTAAATTGGTAGATTATTCCGATTTTTAATCACAAAAAATTTTGACACCTTCTGCCCTTCCATCGTACGAGTCTTCACCCTTTCCTAAGTGAAATAAAAAATAATTAAAACCTACACTTATATTGTAATAACAAATTATTTATATTTCAATATATTTTTTATTTGTTATTACAAATAATCAATTGTTTGCTTATTAAGGATAGAAAAGATATTCTATAAATAGCGATATTACCGGAGGGAAACGATTGTGGAAGAAGTAAACAAAGAAGCTGCACTGCATTCAATTGTAAAAGAGTCCATTATCAACATGATTAAAAGTGGCGAATATCAGTCAAATACCAAATTGCCAACCGAAGCAGAATTTTGTAAAACGTTTGGAGTGAGCAGAACAACTATCCGCACAGCACTCCAACAGTTAACGATTGAAGGTTATGTATACCGCATACAAGGTAAGGGCACTTTTGTGGCAGAAAATAAAGTAAAACAATCTTTAACGAGTACAGTAGAACAATTCTCTGAACAAATTATGATGCAGGGGAAAAACCCATCTATAAAGGTCCTACAGCTTAAGGTAATTGAAGCTACAGACTTTCTCGCAAAACAATTTAAACAAAACTTAGGAGATCCCGTTAATTGCCTAGAACGTATGCGATATGTAAACGATGCTCCTCTTCAATATGAAATCTCCTATCTACCCTGGTATAAAGTACCCGGATTAGATAGTGCGGCATGTGAAAAGTCCTTATATAAGATGCTTGAAACGAAATATAATATTAAGATAAGCAAAACAGTCGAGCATCTAGAATTGATTTTGGCGGATGACACAATTTCTAAGAAACTTGAAATAGCTCCTGGCTCCCCCTGCTTTTTACTTGAGACCTTTGCTTTTTCAGAAGATGAAGCAGCAATCGAATACTCAAAAACAATTTACAGAGGAGACAGAGCACACTTTATCATTGAACGAAATTATTGATTGTTTGAGACAAGTAGGTATTTGTTATTACAAATAATAGTTAGTATTGTATAATATCACCTATCGAGCTGTAAACTATTTCCTTAAGAAAAGGTGATGAAAATTAATAGATTTTCTCTTGCAACTATATTAACCATTTTTCTTTTTATTATATTTATTATGGATATGATTACAGAAAGATTTTTTGTAATCACCTTTATTCCTTTGAGTATTTGGGTGCTATTTATTGGTGTCTCTGAATTAAAAAAAACATTAAAAAGTAGAAATACTATTGAAAAAGACGCCAATAAGCTTAAAGACTTGTTAGAGAAACGAATTAAATAGAATCTCTTTTGCGTTTAAGCATATGTTTTCACATAATCTGTCCCGTTCACATCAATCATAAAAGTAAAAGGCGGAATTCGTCCATATTAGGACAAATTTCGCCGTTTTACTCTTACATCCTACCTCATTATATAATTGACTTTACTACGATTTAAATTAATGAAGGGCGTTCTACGAGATTACCAAAGAGTGAATTAGAAGAAACAAGATTAGAAATAGCAGCTGTCAAAGAAGAAAAAAAGCAAAATCTTGGCGAAAAAACGTTATCATCCGCTCAACAAACAATCTTTTCCACAATAAATCCCCAATACAAACGTACCTACACAAAAAAATCCTTCTTATCCAATTTACTTTTCCACAAAACCACCTGAATAACCATGTTATCCCCAGCTTATCCACATTACATATTAACTTACCCACAAAAAAACCGATTTTCCTTTGTCATTGTAGACTAAGTATTAACCGGTCCTCCATCTATTCTATTAATTTTGATTTAACATTTGAAATGACTTTATTTTCACTAAACGACTAACTAACACTAATCCAATAATTGATCCTGCAAAACTGCTGACAGCAAAGGACGGCAGGTAAAATAATGCTCCTGTCTTTGTACCTAACAAAACGGAAGCATAAGGTACAGCCACTAAGGAAGCAATGATTCCCGTTCCGACAAATTCTCCTAATGCAGCAAAAATCGGCTTCGATGTTTTATGAAATAAGTATCCTGCCAGTAGTGCGCCAATCATGCTCCCTGGAAATGCTAATAAAGAGCCGGTTCCCAATAAATTTCTTAACAGTGAAGTAGAAAAGGCAATAATCACAGCTGGGATTGGTCCAAGAATTACTCCAGCTATTACATTTAATGCGTGTTGTACAGGGTAAGCTTTGGCAATACCTGCCGGAAACCAAAGAAGCGTTGAGCCATATGTGCCAATTGCTGTAAACATAGCCATCAACACTAGTAGTTTTGTTCTTTTCATATTCCATTCCACCTCTTCATCATTTTAAGCATAAAAACAACTGCACTGACTGATACACAGAAAGAATAAGCGCTAAAGTCTGTTTGCACTCTGACCTTTTCCACACAACAAAAAAGCCAGATCTAAACAGACCCGACTGATAAAGTCAAAAAGAAATAGAGTTAATCCGCTACTTCCCTACGCTGGTATGATCCAGATCAGGTCTTTAGGGTTAAAAAACGAACAAGTTTTTCTCTCAGCCATCACCTGGCACCCCTAGTAGTCAATATATGCTTAACCTAATTGTAACTTATTTCCTTTATTACGAAAAGCACTATTTTTTTACGCTAGTTCTGCAAAAGCATAAGCTCAATTAATCAGCAAATCATGCCCCGAATTTCCCTTTACTCCTTCAACAATTTATCCACAAATTGCATGTCAATTAATTCATCGTATTTATAGCCTTCTGTATATACACCTGTTTTTTCTACTACATCCATCGGTTTTGCTACGGATTCCTCTGAAATATAACCATCCTTACTCCACAATTCGTCAGCATAAGCTCGATCTAATGATGCTTGTAAACTTTCATCAGAGGTTGAGGGGAATTCTGCCTTTAGCACTTTCATGGCGAGTTCCGGATCTTCCTCTACTTTATTCAAACCTTTTAATACCGCTCTTACAAAGCTCTCGACTACCTCAGGTTCTTTTTCTATTGTAGATTTTTTGACACTGACAACCGAATAAGGATAATCTCCTAAGCTAGCGAAGCTGTAAAATGGTTCTTTCCAGACGCCTTTGTTTATTCCCTCTGTTATTTGTGGTTCTCCTCCATTTGCAATATCGGCATTTCCTGATTCCACTAAGGAAACAACCGCACTTGCATCAGCTGGTTCTTCTAGTTTTACGTCCTTTTCAGGATCCAATCCTAACTCCATTAATAGCCATCTTGTTAGGAGGTTCGGGCTTCCGCCATATCGACCAGCAGCAATTATCTTACCTTTCAAGTAATTTGCGAGCTCTTCTTTATTAGTGCTATCAATCGTTACATCTGCGTTTCCCATCAAGTAAACATTAGCCCGATTTACGACATTGACCACGGACTGAATGGGATCGGAGCTTCCTAGATTGGCCATTTGAACGGAATCTGGGCCACCAATTACTCCCCAAGCATCTCCACTGACAACAGAGGTAACATGGGCTCCCCCAGTTGCAGTTATAACTTCTACCTCCAGACCCTCTTCTTCAAAATAGCCTTCCTCTATCGCAACATATATGGGAAGATATCCAATCAAGTGGACTGGCTCCGAGATAACAAGCTTCCGTAAACCATCCTTCGTTTCCTTTTTCCCCTCATTTGAAGAACAGCCTGCAAGGACCAAGACGATACTAAGACAAGCAAGTAGAAAAAGCCTGCACTTTTTCAAGGTAATGCCTCCTTTTTTTCAAATATAAATAGAATGGGAAATTTGTTAGTGGATTGAAAAATGGAGATTAATACAGAAGTGTAATGTGGATGATGGAATTATATATTCTATTTCATATATATGGAATATTTTTTCTTATTATGTGCTTTTCTAAAAGGAAAATATCTTATTCGACATTTCTTCCTCTCAACAGAAGCTTTTCTAGCCATACCGTAGCAAAGTACATAACAATGGATAGGATCGACAGTACAGCTACTCCCACCCAGACAAGATTAATGTTCATAATTTGACCGGCATATAGAATCATTCTGCCAATTCCTTGTCTGGAGCTAATAAATTCGCCAACGATAGTACCCGCCAAAGCTAAAGCAATATTTATTTTTAAGCTACTTACAATCCATGGCATCGTAGTTGGCACGACTACTTTTGTAAAGACATGCCATCTCTTTGCGCCAAGAGAGTACAATAATTTTTCCAAATCCTTATCGACTGCTTTCACTCCACTATATGCTGCAAGAGCTGTCGTAATAATGGTCATCATAAAAGCGAGCACTACTTTGGAGCCAAAGCCTATTCCAAATAAAATGACAAGAACAGGTGCCAAGGCTAGCTTAGGTACGGCATTAAATGCAATTAAATACGGTTCTGAAATACGAGAATAATAATAGGACCACCAGAAGGAAAGCCCTAATAAAGCGCCAAAAAAGGTTCCTAATCCAAAACCAAAGATGGTTGCCCCTGATGTGTATAATAAATCATTCCATAACGAGCCCTCTGTCCAGGCTATATAACCTGTTTTCCATATTGTAGTTGGACTGCTCCAATAATAGGAATCAATGATTTTCCATTTGGAAAGCAGCTCCCATGCTAGAAGAAAAAGAATTCCAAAGCTCCATTGTCCTATACGAGTAAAATTCTTTCTTCTTTTTGCAATTGCTTCTTCATCCTCTATATAAAGCGGCTCTGTTTTTGCTTTTGTATCCATTCCGTTTCTCCTCCTTTCTTATTCTGTTTCTTCATTCGATTTTAGTGCTTGTAAAATATATTCCTTTAATTGAATAAATTCCGAATCTAATAGTGTTTGTTCATTTCTCGGTCTTGGTAGATGAATAGATACCTTCTCCTTAACCGTACCTGGTCTTGGTGTGAGAATATATATTTCATCTGATAAAAAAATGGCTTCATCGATATCATGTGTGATAAATAGAATCGTTTTCTTAAAATCCCCCCATATTTGTAAAAGCCATTCCTGCATAAGCAATCGGGTTTGCGCATCTAATGCACCAAAAGGTTCATCCAATAAAATAACATCTTGCTCATAAAGCAAGGTTCTTAATAAAGCAGCTCGCTGTCTCATTCCTCCAGAAAGTTCATCTGGAAAATGCTTCTCAAATCCTTCTAATCCGTATCTTTCCAACAAAGGCAAAGCCCTTTGGATTGCCGCTTTTTTCGAAACCCCTTTTACTTCTAAGCCTAAAATTACATTATGGAGAATATTTCTCCATGGCAGGAGCAAATCTTTTTGAAGCATATAACCAACATGCCCACTTTTACCAACGATATCTTTCCCGTCTAAAAGGACATGACCGGTAGATGGTTTTATTAATCCAGCAATAATATTAAATAATGTTGATTTTCCACAACCACTTGGACCGATGATGCTGATAAATTTCCCCTCTGGAATCTGCAAATTTGCATCCTTTAATGCGAAAAATTCCTTTCCATTTTTCCGAAAAACCTTACTACTGTTTCTAACCTCTAATTTATACAATTGCACCCTCCCCATTCTGAAATATTCATTGTATTTGCGTATTATTTACATAGAAATTCTAGATTTCCAATGAACGTTCCACATTCTAAACTTGCTCTTGCTATACTATATGTAAAAATAGGCGAATGGGATAATTATTATGGAAAAAAGAGTTAGTTACCGAGAGGCAATGGATTCTGAAAATTTTATTTAGAAAAATAACAAAAGAGGGTCTACCTTACCTAAGCCGAAAAAAATAGTGCCTATAAATAGGACACCATTTACTAATACTATTAATTAAACTTTATATTCCACTAATTCTCAGAAGTGCCCACATACAGATAAAAGACAAAAAGAAAAGAATAGGACATAAACTGAAAAAGAAATACTTCGTGTTATTACTTGCTAATTTATCTGTTTTTTTCATGCTTTGACTTTGTTTTCTAAAACGGAATATCCCCCATATTATTAACCCAAATACAAGAATATTTCCCGTCAAAAATTCTGCAGCAGCCAGTATAATAAATGACCAATGCACAAAAGGTGAATGCTTTTCTAACGATTTCATTCCCAATCCAATAGCTACGCTAACAAATGGCTGTAGCATCGCTATCACAAATAATATGGTTATGATTGGATTATGTTCAACATATTGCCAAAAGGTCTGGTTGTTCTGAATTGCAGCCATATAAGTATAGGCAAGAAATAAAATGGGTATCGCGTAGCACACATATTTCGCGGTATTTAAAATAGCTGTATTCCGTATCGAAAATGCACTTTTTGGATGAAGCATTCCTTTATCCGCAAATTTTAAAAACATGTAAGCACCTCGCTATTCCTGTCTTTTGTGCTCCTTATACTCCAAATATTGACTCGCTAGTACTTCACCTACGATAAAAAAGGAAGCTAATGATGTATAATCAATTCCACTGTTCGTCGGGACAGAAGTAGTTGTCGCATATAGATTATGAGGAGTCATTCGTGCCAGATTATTATTTTTCATATTCGTAATCGAAATAAAGGGAATTCCCTTCGCAACAAGCTTTTGAATCTTCGGTATTAGTGTTGGTGTATCCCCAGACAAAGATATAATGATCATTAAATCTTTTGGGCTGAGATCAGGTAGGATTACTTCAAATTTGGTCTCATCATGGATAATAGTTAAATATCTGTGTTGAACAATAAAGGCACGCTGTAGTTCATGTGCTGCATTTAATTGGGCAGAACCTGTTCCATACACAAAAATTCGTTCAGATCTATCTATTACCTCACAAATCTCATCAAAACTTTTATCCTGCAAATGTTTTAAAGTTGCATCGAGATCATTGGTTAAGGTTCCGATATAACTTTGGCTAACTTCTTCTTCTTCATCTTCCCACTTTAAGAATACTCGAAATTCGCTATAGCCGCTGAAGCCCAACTTTTGCGCTAATCGTAAAACAGAAGATCGGGACACATTACATTTGCTTGCTAGTTCATTTATATTGGATTTATAGCATGTACTACGATTATTTAATATATATTTCAATATGTGAAAATCATTTTCATGAAATTGGTTATAGTTTTTATTAATCAATTCTTCTAATTTCATATTTCCCCTCCTCCATATACTATTATCATAATATAAAACAAACTGGAGGAAAAATCGAAATTACTTTATGGGAATGCCAAAAATAGAGACAACCCTCTTCCTGCCGTTAAAGAGGGTTGGATTTCATTAATTTAAAACATGCTCTCGTTCTTCTGTTTCTGTTTTTAGAGCTGGCCAATACTCTTTGTTTGCTTCAATTAAATCATCTAATATTTGTTTTGCTACAGATGCACTTGGTACTGTCTTTGATAAAGTTAATGCTTGCCATAATTTTTGGTAAGAACCCTCTTCCCATGCTTCTACCACTAATTTTTCTACAGACACCTGTTGCTCCATCAACCCTTTTTGAAACTGTGGAATTCTTCCGATTGATAAAGGCTCCGGACCATTTGATCCGACAATACAAGGAATTTCAACCATTCCTGTTGAATCAAAGTTCTCAATTGCTCCTTTATTTTCTACAATTAGTAGCATTCTTTCATGTGTGTTATAAGCAATTGCTCTTGCTAGGTCTACGATATAAGAAGCATGCATATCTACATGAAGTGCACTGCCTTCCGTTGATTGGTTAGCAACAATCTTTTCACATTCGCCAAAGACAAATTTCTCTCTGCCATTCATTACTTCGTTGGCACGTGTGTATTCTTTATTCGAATGACCTACAATATAATCTGGGAACATATAATATTGTAAATACGTGTTCGGTAATGTATTTGGATCAAGGGCAAATACATCTCTTGCTTTTGTAAAGGTATCATTCCATGTTGCTTCCGTATGTTGTCTATCACCACTAGTTACAACATATCCATTCTTAGCTACATGCTCTTTTATTTTCGGCATTAGATCATTTCCAGCTTTATCTCGAATATCTGTCCACCATCCGAAATGATTTAAACCATAATAACGAACAACTAGTTCTTTGCGAGATGCTAATCCTAGTGTTTCTGCCATTCTTCGTTCAATACTTACAGGCATATCACAAATATTAAGTACTTTTGAGTTAGGACGTAGCTTTCTGCATGCCTCTGCAACGATTGCCGCTGGATTAGAGTAATTCAACATCCATGCATCTGGTGAATACTTTTCCATATAATCAATTATTTCAAAAACACCACCAATAGAACGCATTCCATATGCCATTCCACCAGGTCCGCAAGTCTCTTGGCCAACTACCCCATACCTTAATGGAATTTTTTCGTCCAATTCACGCATCGCATATTTACCAACTCGAATATGGGCCATAACAAAGTCCACATCTGTAAATGCCTCTTCTGGATCTGTTGTTGAGACAAATTCAATTTCTGGTGCTCTTTCCTTCACAATAATTTCACATGCCCCAGCAACCTTATCCTGTCTCTCTTTATCATTATCATAAAACTTTAATGTTCGAAGTGGAAATTTATCAAGATTATCAAGTAACATTAGTACAATTCCTGGAGTAAACGTGCTTCCTCCCCCTGCAATAACAACGGAAAATTTTTTCATTTTGTCTGCCTCCCTTATTATGATATCTCATTTATAACATAGTACAATAATGGCAACAACGGATTTGGAAGCGTTTGCCCTTAATCACAAATATTGTTCTTTTTCACATAGAATAAGATTTTTCTCACATTCCATCTTTTCTATGGAAAAATAAAAAAACGAAGAGCAGTCTGCCCTTCGTCTCCATTCTTAATTTGCTTCTTGTAATAATAACTCAAACTGCTCTCTCACCTGTGGTACAGAAAGACCAACAATAATCTGGATGGCCTTCCCGTTCCTTACCACTCCATGTGCTCCTGCAGCTTGAAAAGCACTGTCTGACTGTAATTTTTTCTCATCCTTCACTGTCACTCTTAATCTTGTCGCACAATTCATTACATCTACAATATTCTCTGCTCCTCCAAGTGCTTCTAAGAAGCTTAGCGCTTTATCATTGAAACCAGCGCCTCCATTAGCAGAAGCAGTCTTTTTTTCTTCCTGCTTCTCTTTAAAGTCTTTTTTAGAATATAATTTCGTTTCAGATACACTATCCTGTTCTCTTCCTGGCGTTGCAATGTTTAATTTTACAATCAACGTACGGAATACAATATAATAGATAAATGTAAATACTAGTCCAATTCCAATTTGAAGTAGATAGGTTGATCCATGTGATGAAAATAAAGGAATCCAGTTATTACTTGCTATTTCAATTAAACCACCTGTCATTAATCCTGTTACTCCAAACGCATACATTGTTGCTGACATGGTTGCAGCTAAAAGAGCGTGTATCCCAAAAAGCAATGGTGATATGAATAAAAAGGTAAACTCAAGCGGTTCTGTTATCCCTGCTACTACTGCCGTTAAGGTTGCTGGAATTAATAAAGATGCTACCAATTTCTTTTTCTCTGGTTTTGCAGTTGCATAAAGAGCCAATGCGATCCCAGGCATAGCGAAGATTTTAGCATTGCCGTACATCGCAAATCCACCTTCTGGGAATAACGCTTTCAATGATTGGGTAGAAGCAGCAAAATCCGTTAAATGTTCAATCCAATAAATTTTAATTCCGCCTTCAATAATAGCTGGTCCATAAATAAATGGCGTCCAGATAAAATGATGAAGTCCTGTTGGAAGTAATATTCTTTCTAAGAATGTATATAACCATACTCCTACAACTCCTGCTCCTCCTAAGAAGGATTGCATGGATGAAATTCCTGTTTGAACCATCGGCCAAAAATAGGAAGTTGCTACAGCTAAAGGAATCATCACAAAAAATGCAACAATTACTACATAAGATGTACCTTGAAAAATACCTAACCAATCTGGCAATTTTTTATCAAAATAACGATTGTGTATAAAGACCACGATAGACGAGATGAGAATAGCCCCAATAATGTTTGTATCTAATGTTTTAATTCCTGCAATCGTTGTTAAGCCAGTTCCTGAACCAACCTCTGCTGAGAAATCAACACCAAAACTACTTCCCCATACTGTTAATATTGCATTAATAAAATAATTAAAAGTAAGATACGTAATAAGCGCTTCCATACAAGCTCGTGCGTGAGCTTTTTTAGCTAATGCAATGGGAATTCCTATTGCAAATAACAATGGCATTTGTCTTAATACAGCCCAAGCACCTTCTCCAATAATAAACCAACATTGGTACCAAAGACTTTCGGGGTCTGCTAATGAACCCATAATTAATGGATTTTTAAAAAGGATTGTTAACCCAATTACTACACCAGCAAATGGAAAAAGCAGAACTGGTACATATAATGCACCGCCAAAACGCTGAACTTTTTGCATCATCACTTAAAACCTCCCAATTATTTTATGTAATTTTCAGATTATAGAATTTGCTAACGCTTTCATGTGTTAATATTAGCTTATTCTTATCTCTTTGAATATACGAAAGATGCAAATTGCACCGAATCACTACTTTTGTGTTTTTTCACATCATGTAAGAATTTTCCCACATAACCGACTTTATTATTATAAAAGGATGCATATATAAATACCAATTTAGACTGGAGTCCTGTACATGTTACAAAAGATGAATGCTTTTCTTGGAAAGTGGATGCCGCTGTTAACCCCTGTTAGTGTAGTCATCGGCGTATTGCTAGCAAGTGTATTGCATCATGTCGCTTTCTTAGTTCCATGGATTTTTGCTGGGATGACTTTTGTAGGCAGCTTAACATCTAACTTAAAATCAGTGAAATATACAATTACTCACCCACTTTCTTTACTCTTAACGCTAGCTATCCTCCATATCATTACTCCTTTATGGGCTTTTATGATTGGGCATCTATTTTTCCAAGGTGATCCTTATACCATTACAGGCCTTACTCTGGCAGTTGTTATTCCTACTGGGATTACGAGTGTCATTTGGGTTAGCCTCTATAAAGGAAATATTGCGCTTACTCTTGCTATTATCTTGCTCGACACATTGCTTTCTCCGTTCCTTGTGCCCTTAAGCATGAGTCTATTTGTTGGAGAGACTGTACAGCTAGAGGTCTGGGGAATGATGAAGGGGCTCCTTGGAATGATTGTTCTGCCCTCGATCGCTGGTATGGTTGTTAACCAATTTTCAAAGGAAAAAGCAAAAGCATGGAATCAAACCCTTTCGCCATTTTCCAAAATTGGCTTAGCGCTTGTTGTTAGTATTAATAGTTCTGTAGTGGCTCCTTACTTGCGGAATATTGATAAAAAATTTCTCCAAGTAGCACTTTTTGTATTTATTATTGCATTATCTGGCTACTTTTTTGCTTGGATATTGGGAATTTTAACGAAACGAAGCAAAGAGGAAATCATTGCGATGATATATTCTGGAGGCATGAGAAACATTAGTGCAGGGGCAGTCCTTGCTGTAAGCTTCTTCCCACCAGCTGTAGCTGTTCCCGTTGTTATCGGCATGCTTTTTCAGCAAATTCTGGCAGCTTTATACGGCTATTTCATTAAATTAGTATATGAGAAGCCTGTAGTTGGAAAAATAAAGGCAGGGAAAATTTCGTAAATTAAGAAAATAAATAAGGGTAACTTTCTCCAATGAGAAGGCTACCCTTACTTTCTTTTAAGATGACTTGTTCAAAATCATTCCACACATTTTACTTGCCATAATCTTTACTGTTTCTGTTGTCAGCTTTTGATTTTCTGCATGCATGAGAATAAGAGAAAATGGCAGTTGTTCCCCTGCAGCTTCCCTATAACATTTTCTAGAATCGCTCATTTCATTTGTTTCATTACTTGCCCTTTTGAAGCGCTTCCCAAATACCTGTTAAATACATGCTCCCTAATGCTCGATCATATAGACCATAGCCGGGCTTACCTGTCTCTCCCCAAATCATTCTCCCGTGATCTGGGCGTATATATCCTGAAAAGCCAGATTCATTAAATGCTTGTAAAATGTCCACCATATTAAGGCTTCCATAGGAAGAATGATGAGCTGATTCTTCAAAATCACCATTATCTAATATCTTCACATTGCGTAAATGTGCAAACGGCACACGATTTTTCGACGTATATTTCTTTACAAGTTTGACAAAGTCATTCTCCCGCGAACAGCCAAGGGAACCGCTGCATAAAGTAAGTCCATTTGCCTCACTGTCATAAAGGGCTAAAAACCGATCTAAGTTGTGTTCATTTGTAATGATTCTAGGAATACCGAATATTTGCCATGGTGGATCATCTGGATGGATAGCCATTTTGATACCAACCTGTTCAGCAATCGGTATAATTTTTTGAATAAAATAAGAAAGATTTTCCCATAATCCTTCCTCTCCTAAAAGCTTATACTTTGCTATTAATTCATTCAGTTCTTCCTTCGTATAGGAAGTGTCCCAGCCTGGCAATGCTAATTCGCTTGTTTCTGGATCCATTTCCTTTAACTGGTCTTGGTAATAAATAAGTGCCGTTGAACCATCCTCCAATCTTTTATCTAGCTGTGTTCTCGTCCAGTCAAAAACAGGCATGAAGTTATAGCAGATAACCTCTATTCCCGCTTTGGCGAGATTTTTTATATTCTCGATATAATTTTCGATGAGCTGATCTCTATCTGAGAGTCCTAGTTTAATATTTTCATGTACAGGTACACTTTCGACCACATTGAACGCTAATCCAGCTTGTTCTATTTCCTCTTTTAATTCCTTAATCTTCTCTAGTGGCCAAACCTCTCCAACTGGCACATCATATATAGCGCTAACAATACCAGTCATCCCAGGAATTTGCCGGATATAAGATAGAGGTATCGAATCCTCTTTCCCATACCATCTAAATGTCATTTTCATCTTAACCCTTCCTTTCCTTTTTAGATTATTCGCCTTTGAGCAGTAGACCTTATGGCAATCAACACTAATGGCAAGTAAATTAGAATCGAGACGACAATACAAATGATTTGTGTAATAACGGCTCCCTTCTCGGTTTTACCATTTGAGTTTCATGAATACCAATCACCTAGAAAAGCTGTGCAGCAAACACCAGAATAACGAATACAGAAAGCCCTTTCATTTCACCTTCTGAAGACTTCTGTACAATCTTATGTACTGCTTCGTACAATTGAAACTCACCCCTTTTTAACCAATTCCCTTCAAAAATATTTCTTTACTTCTCACTTTGTTGTTAATTACATCATATCTTATCAGCTACTTATTAGAAAGCGTTTTCTATTCAAATTCTACTTCAGCTTTGAAGCCAATATTCCTTTGCTGTCAAAATCTCTCTCTTTTTCATCCCAGAAACAAAAGGATTCCCTTTTACATAATATCTGAGTAGCCTTGAGGTCCAGTCCTCTTTATTTGGAATCCCGATTCTCGGCGATTCCACTATTTGTGTTGGTGTTTTTCCATCTGCAATAAATAAAGAACTTTCATTTATTAAAGCACCATCTAATATCTTGGTGATGTCCATTGCTTTCGTTAGTTTCCCCGGTCCATTACAGATTGGTACCCCTGTTGTATTTCGATTCCGTTCCATCCATTCTATTCCATCAAGCGGTTCAATTGCTCGAACCAAAACAGCCTGAGGATCTCCCGCTTCTTTCGTGACAATATTTAGCATATGGTGGGTATGCATCGTGTATATATAGATTGTCCCACCTATTTTATACATCGATTCTAACCTCGGCGTCCGTCTTCCAGCATAGCTATGACAAGCCATATCCTCCACACCAATATAGGCCTCGGTTTCTATAATATAGCCACTATACGTAACAGTCGGAGTCTGATGAATAAGAATTTTCCCTAAAAGTTGTCTTGCTATATCCTCTGTTGATTGGTTTATATAATCGATCATAGTTTTTCTCCTAATATATTTCTTATAGTATATGTTTCTTTTCCCCAAAAAAGAAAGAATCATCCCCTTCATGAAAGAGATGATTCTTTTCATCTAGCTACTATTGCTTAACAAGTTCGTTCTGCTTCGCTAAAGCAGCTAATCCAGCCTGGTTCAATGTATTCCACGGTTTATTAAAATGCGGCTGGAAGAAGAAATCGATAAAACCTAATTCTTCTATTGTCATTTTTGTTTGGATACATACAGATAAGGTATTCATCATTTGTGTTACATCTGCTTTTGAAATCAATTGGGCACCTAGAATTTTTCTTGTCTCTTTATGAAAAAGTACTTTTAAGCGAATTTCATGGAAAGTCGGCATAAATTCTGGGCGATCATTATCGATTATTTCTACTACTTCATAAGGAATATGGTTAAGCTTTGCCGTTACTTCTGTTAAGCCAGTAGATGCCATATTTAAGCCAAAAATATGCAATCCAGAAGTCCCTTGAGTTCCCATATATTTCAGAGGCTGCCCCGCAATATTATGACCTACTAATGTCCCCATTCGAACCGCATTCGTTGCAAGAGGAATATATACTTTTTCTCCAGTCGGATTGTAATTAACCGCACAGCTGTCACCTGCCGCATAAATATCTGGGTTGCTTGACTGCATATATTCATTGATTTTAATCGCGCCGTTTGGTAGTAAGTCTACTTTTTCTTTTAACAGATTAGTGTTTGGTCTAAACCCTACACATAAGATAACTAGATCTGTTTCATATTCGCCTTTTGTTGTATAAACCTTTGTTACTCTTCCTTGTTCATTTCCTTCAAATTTTGTTACTGTTTGTTGTAATGCCAAGTGAATATTACGTTCTGCAAATTCAGCTTCTACCACATCTGTAAATTCTTTATCTAAATACTTATTTAAGATGCGATCCTCACTATCAATTAACGTTACGTTTTTTCCATTTAACGCAAATGCTTCCACTAACTCAACACCAATATATCCAGCTCCAATTACTGTCACGTTCTTTACATTCTTGGATCGCTCAATAATCTCATTTGCCTGGTTATAGTTTTTAGAAAGCAAAATATTATCTAAGTTAATTCCATCAATCGGTGGAATAATTGGCCAAGAGCCTGTTGTCATCACCAATTTATCATATTGATCAACTTTTTCCTCCCCTGTATTTAAGTCTTTCACACGTACTTGCTTGTTTACTGTATCGATTTCTAATACTTCATGCTCCATATGCATGGTTGCACCAAGCGCCTCTAGTTCTTCTGGTGAAGAATAAAATAATTGGCTAGCATCTTTTGCGACTCCACCAACATATAAAGCAATTCCACAAGATAAAAAGGAAACATTATTATTTTTTTCATAAACAGTTATATCTATATTTTTATTTAAGTCAGCTAACGTTTTTACTGCCGCTGTTCCAGCATGTGTACATCCAATTACAACTACTTTCATCGTTTAAAAACTCCTTTTGCAATAGATTACAATGTGAAAAACCTCACTTAATTAGTGAAAAAAATCACATACATTGTGATGACATTCACATTTTGTTCACACCCTTATTATACATCGAATATTTCATAACGCAACTATTTTGTGATGCAATTCACAATAAAACACATAGAAATTTATTCCAGGATAAAAAAACTTTAGTATTAGTACCCACATCAAGAATACACTTCGCTTTCCATGGGGCGAGCGCCAGAGTCCTCCTCGAAACTCACGTTCCTGAGGGGTCTCGGACTTTCTCGCAGCTCCCTGTGGCGTCTACGTGTATATCAAATCATTACTAATCCTTCCTATTCACCGTAATTTCTACCAGCTCATGAATAGATTGATCCAATGCTTCCTCATAGCCCGAAGGATCTGATAAGGCACGCCAGCCTTCTCTACGTATAATGGAAAGGGCTTCTTCCATTTTTTTATCCTCTATGCCAAGTTCTTTTAATAAAACAAGTGTTCTTTCCAATGCACCAATCATTCTTAATGGTCCATAATGTCCAGGCTCTCGATACAATCCTTTTGCACTTGTAAGAACATAACCTCCATAATCTCTTACAAGTTCTAATACTTTCTCATCCGTGGATAGCTCCATACTTGTCAAAGGAAATAACCTCCTCTTTTGATCTGCTTATCTTTTTTCTTGGCGATTCTTTGGAATAGCCTAAGCTAATCAAAAGCTCTGGTTCCATCTCATGTGGAAGTTCCAATAACTTCTTAATGGCCTCTTTGTGAAAAGATCTTACCGGGCAATTACCCAAGCCTAATGTATGGGTAGATAAAAGAATATATGCAGCAACTATTCCCAAATTTACAAAGCGTAGAACTTCTTCTGAATCTTTCCCGCCTTTTTCTAGAGCTTCTCTTGCATTGGAACACAAAACAATAACCAAGGAGGGATTGCCTGACAGGCCTGGAGAAAATCTTTTTATTCTCTTCAGCTGCTCTTTGTCCTGAACAATAACGAAGTGCGATTCTTGGGCATTGCTTCCTGATGGACTATTTATGATACTTTGTTCAATTGCCTCCATTATTTCTTCAGGCAGACCGTCGCTTTCTTGAAAGGATCGGGAACTTCTTCTTGTTTTAATTGCTTCCAGTACATCCAATATCCATTCCTCCTTTAAAAAGAAAAACCTCTTTTTTCCAAAATATTCTTTAAATTTTCTCTTAAACTAGCAGAAGCTGCTATCGTTTCTGGTTTTGTACATCTTCTTGCTGTATGCTCTCTCCATCCATAATCAACACCATGCTTTTCAGGTTCTCCTGCTAAGGATACTCTGCGTCCATCATAGGTTTTGCGAGAAATCATTGTCTTGTCGTATTTATCTAGCAGTGAGTCCAGATTTTCAGTTATATATTTTTCCTTGTGGACCGTTACTTGTTCTGGCAATCTTGGCTTTACTCCTCGTCTCATGCCTTCTTTTTCATATCCTATCGATAATCCTGAAACAGCAAAAACGCCAGCAGGGAGACCAAGCTCCTCTGCAACAGCCTTGGGATTATTGCGAATAGAGCCAACTGGAACACAACCCAAACCTAATGATTCAGCAGCAACCAGTGCATTTTGCAGAGCAAGCGTTGCATCCATAGAGGAAAGAAGAAACATTTCTAGCGTATTAGATAAAAAAGTATAGCCCTGTGATTCGGTAACGTGTTTTAACCGATATATATCCGCACAGAAGACAAGAAATACAGGTGCATCCTTAATAAAGGATTGGTTTCCAGATAAAGAAGCTAACCTCGCTTTTCTTTGTTCCTCTTTTACCACAATAATGCTATATGCTTGCAAGTTGGAGGAGGTAGGGGCACTTCTAGCTGCAACTGTGATGGCTTGGAGCATATTAGCTGGAATATCTTTCGATTGAAATGCTCTTACTGATTCATGTGCGGTAAGAACTTCCATTGTTTCATTGAGTAAATGCTTTTCTTTCGATAACCCTTCTAACTCTATTCTTGTATTCCTTTTTCGATATTCCGTCACTTCCCCTCACCCTCCTGCTATTTTATTAGAACACCATTCTCCATAATTAATGTGTCATCCAAATAGACACTCGGTTTCATGACAACCCCATCTATGTGAACACCAGCTGAAATAGTTCCTCCAAATGTGGCATTGCTTCCAAAAGCTACATGAATCGTTCCATATACTTTTTCATCCTCTAATACCACACCTGTAATCCTTGCCTTATCGTTTGTACCTATTCCAAATTCCCCTAGTAATCTGCCGTCCTCCTGACCTAATATATGTAGTAAGGAGTCAGCCTCTTTTCCATCCGCCTTCACTAAACGACCTTCCTCTATAGTAAGAGTAAGCGGGCTGCTTAGCTTTCCTATTCCAGCCACGGATCCATCAACTATAATAGTGCCAAATGCAGAACCTTCTACTGGTGCAATAAACGCTTCCCCAGATGGAAGATTGCCTGATTCTCCTGGATTTAGATACATTCCCGTACTTGCGATACCTTGTCTTTCTGTAATATCAAACTCTAAGCTATATCCATCCTTTACGATTCTTACATGCTTTCCTTTTGTAAGTAAGTCTGTTACTTGTTCAGTGAGTATTCTTACTTGTTCATAATCAGCAGAAATAGCTCCCTCTAGGAACATATCCTTCGTAATCCCTGGCATGGTCGCAAGCCTTGTTCCTGCCTCTACCGCCCTTTTTCTTGCTTGTGTATGTGTTAATGAGTGTTCGGTCACACATACAACCACATCTGCCGCTTTCATTGCTGCTGCAACGGTAGCTGGTGGCTCTTGTCCCGACTTCTCTCTTTTTTGCATAACCATTAGCATTGTTTCAGCATGTAAAGCCTTTCCAGCTTCATATAATGATTCAGCTATCTCCTTCTTCGCTTCATCTGCTACTATAAGAAATAGCTCACCCTTTTTAATAGCTAAACAATTGGCTAAAACATTTTTACTTATTTCCATCATTTTCTCAGTCATTTTTCAACCACACCCTCTTATATCATTTCTGAGACTAATTTTGCCATAATTGCATTAGAAAGAATTACTGGTTTATCGGCTACTTCAGCAACCATCTCTCTGGCATGCTCTGTATACCCCATACAATCTAACAAAATTATATCTACTTCCTTCTTTAGCTCTTGTGCTGCACTTTTAAAGTTTTCCATATCCATCTTGTATGGGGATGCAACTTTAAAAACCGGCTTTAGACCGAATGGAGCGTATTTAGGAAAAGATGTTTTTATTTGGTTCTCAAGCGGTACAATTACTCCTAGCTTTCTACTTCCTACTAAAGCATTGATTGTCGGGGGAATAATATGATCTGGTTCAATTAAATAGGATTTCTTTGTTTTTAATCCTGGAAAAATACCTGTGCATAGCAACAATATTTGCTCTATTCCTATTTCCTCTAAATAATAGATTTTCTCCTGTAAAATCGGCTTTATTTTTTCTCGAGACATAATTACTGATTCATTTGTTACTAAGCGGGATGTTAAAACATAATCCCCCTTTTCAGGAAACAAATTCTTTTCAATATACTCTTTAGACATTCCATCTAACACTCCAACTTGAACAAGTTCTGCTTTGTTTATGTACTTCTCTAAAATAGGTGCAACATCAGATCTTGGCGCTTGGCCAATGGTAATCATTCCAAGCTTCTTCATAGAAACAACTCCTTTTTATAAAATAAATTTCATTCCCCATCAATTGCTAGTTGAATCAATTATGTTTTACTCTCGTTTATAGTTAAAAGGAGGAAGCAATGCTCCCTCACCCTATTACTCAATCAGGACTGTGGAGAAGTAGCTTTCCCCATTGTTTGTAGCACCTTCATTGAACCATATAATGTTGTCATTCTATTAAACTCATCTTTATCATAAAATTCGCAAGTACCACTAGTTGTTTCCTTTGCAACTTCTACTGCAAATCGAACAGCATCCGCAATATCTGTTTCATGGCTAGCACCTGTTCCACATCCCGGAACGATCGATTGAGCGGTTATTGCCAATCCAATAACTGGAGCATCTGTGGCAACAGATGGCTGTAAAATGGAATTAATATGATACAAATCATTTCCATATGGCGTTATATCCTGTGAAGTAACAGGGAAGGTTATCGGAAATTTCCCTGTTGTCATTTCCATAATTCTTAATAAATCCTCACTCACTCGAAGGATATATCCTTCTTTTACTGTAGGGGAAATAGCAATCCCTTTATGGTTTACTACTCTATTTCCTTTTGTTGTATCAATCGAAATAATGCTGTCCATTTCTGGTATTACTTCATGTTTATTCATTGTTAAGATATCGACTGGAGAATCCATAAAGTCCACAGGTTCATGTGGTCTTGTTGGCGCATCTGGACAAATATGTGTGGAAACAATAACATCTCCCGGTAGCACATCTCCTTTTATCTGCATATCTGCTAGCTTTAATGCAGAAGCAACGGCAGCTACTGCTCCATCTGCATCAGAGACTAATCCAATTCTGCTCGGACGTGCCCCAATGCCTCCTAGTCTGCCGATAATGCCTACTGTCGGAACGATGCCGCCACTTGATTTACCTTTTGATCCGGGAATTGTAATTTTAATGAAGTCTGTACTTCCTTTTTCCCCCGTTACTTTTACAACATCTGTTTGTACATTTGGATATTCTTTAAATAAATCTGCAACAATTTCTCCTGTTACAAATGCATTATCTAATGTTTCTAACGCTACCAGAGTTTGTTTTAATACCATACTATTAATCTCTCCCTATTTATAAAGATAAGAAATAATCTCTTTATTTATTATTTTTTCAATTGGCTTTATTAGCTTTTGGTTACTCATCGTACTACTTAGGCGCAATTTTTCCTTCGGTACGGTTATAACAGCTACTTGCTGACCTTTTTCTATCTCTGCTGTAACAATTGGTCTTGCGGTTTTCGCATCCAACGTCATAATAAGATCCGGAAAAGTCCCAAAGCGGTCTCCATCTTTTTCGATTGTCATATATTCGTTCCAGAAGGTCATATCATAGCAATCGTTAATGGTTACTTTTCCTACATCGAAACCACCTATGGTTTCTAATGTAAATGCAGTTACTGTCCCTTCAGTTACAACCGATCCTCCTAATTCAGAAACAACTGCTTCAATAGCCGCTTCTCCTTTAGTAGATAACAAAGCTTTTCCTATTTGGATTGCCTGCGAAATCGCTCCCTTAGCTCCGTTTTGCTTTGCGTAACCTACTGTTATAGGATTTCTTGCCACTGCCACCAACCCGCCAGCTTCAACGGATAATTGACGAACGGTTTTCGCTGTTGTATCCAATGAACCAGAGATAAGCATTTCTACATACTTATCTCCTTTTCCACCTACAGCTGCTTGATTAGAAATATAAGTTGGAATTTCTGATAAGTTTAACGAACCCATTGTTCCAGTTGGATGGGCTCTACCGTTACAAGGAAGATCCACTACTGGTAATCCAGTCATAGCTGATTGAAACCAGCCATTCACTGTCGTTCCTGCTCCATTTTCATTGGTAATGATTCCTTGAAGAGGTTGGTCCAGCTTACTTGCTAATAGTTCAATTGCTTTGACATAATGGACAGGTTTTACATATTGCTCCTTTGCTGCTGGAGCACCAACTAATGAAACAGTTACAAGCAAATCTTCCTCTGCCATTTCCTCCGCTGTTTTTAAAATCGGCTGGCCAACCTCTAACGCAAGACGGCCTATTTGAAGGCCATCTTCTATTTTTCCTCCTCCGCCACCACCTAGTACGGCACCGCCATATACTGCAAACTCTACGATTTGTTTATCTAATTTTATGGTCACTTTTCATTTCCTCATTTCCCTAATTTAAATACAGAGTTAAAGAAACTATATAGTGCATCTCCCGCTATAAACCCTGCAGCCAATATACTCATTGGCGTTTCTGCTTCTTTTCCTTTTTTCTTCACCCAAATTACACGAATCATAATCCCTACTAATACAGCAATTCCTGCATATGGAGTTAAAATTAATAAACCTGTTGCAAACATAACTCCTAGCTGTCGACTGGAACCACCAAGTATTTGTAAGATTGCACCTGGAATTGCCCATATTAGCAATTGACTAGCTACTTCCATAGACGTGCCTGCCTGAATGGTAGAAACATAGACAGCATCTATCGGCGGAACAAGATTATTGGCAAAATATCCTTTATAGGTGATAAGAACTGTTAGCAGCGCCACTCCAAAGGCTACTAAAGACGTCATATATTGTTGCTTTCTTCCATCTATTTCGTATTTTTTATCTGAGCCATTGCCTCTAAGAATATGCCCCGTTTTAAAGTCATAACCCATATCTGCAAAGGCCGGTCCTGTTGCTGCACTGAAACCAGCAAGTAAAGCCAATGCCAATGGAGGGAAACCGATCATCATTCCGATAAGAAGCGTAATAAATGCAACAGCAAATGCTGGAAACCAGCCTGAATGCATGGCTGCGATTCCGACAATTAATTCATGTACAAAAGCGGCAAACGCGGCAAAAATCAGAAAGCCAATCAACATGCCGGCAGACATATCTGTCATAAGACCACCTGTTAAAGCGATAATTAAAGCAATAATAATATAAACAATAAATCCAATTCCTAAAGTCTTTTTAGCTACTGTAATAGGGGTTGTAAAATTTGAATCATCTTGTATATTTTCTAACGAAGCCGCAACCTCTTGGTTTTTCCCCTTTTGCTTTCTTTTATCTTTACCAAAGATTAAGATCGCAACTTGGACTAATGCCACGATTCCAGCACCAATCATAATGCCATGCGGAATATAAAGGGCATTTACATCTACACCAAAAACAGGGATAGAATATTGACGAAATAGTAAGCCTATTCCAAACATCGTTAAAGCCCAAATATTACCGATAAATGCAACCCCAAAGGCAGACATAGGGATATGTAGGATAGAACCAATAATTCCAATAAGTGTTCCTATTCCAAGAAGCCCTGCCCGCTTACCGCCTTTATCTCCTGCTACGATAGCTTGTGCAGTTGCTACTCCCGGTGCCCATGTTCCAGATGCAGGAAACAGCTTCGAATCAAATAATTTATACAAAATCGCAGCATCTGCAAACATTGCCAACGCAGCACCAATTAGCATAGGAATAATTAAATCAGGTTCACCTATTAAAAAGGGAATACCGATGGGAATTAACAAGCTATTTGCTGCTCCGAATGTTGCAGCAGATATAGAGGTTTGAACTAAGTTTTGTCTATGAATAGACTTATACTTTTTGAAAATAGTGACCGGAATTCTAGCAATTAGCATCGCAATAAGTGCACCAATAATAGATGTATTTGGTGTAACGCCTAAAGATACAATAATTTGCATCCCAATAATCGCCCCGAATACTGCCGTAACAATCGTTAAGATAAGAGAAACCGGCTCAAATAGACGAGGATGTTTTTTTTCTGATTCAACTTGTTTCATATATTAGCCTCCATATTATTTTTCGTTTTAATAAAAAAAGGACATTCCCATTACTGACTCAACTAGTATTTCGATTTTTCTTCCATATAAGAATAGAAAACAGCTTCCTGCTAAATAGTTCTTGATGAATAACACTTAACAAGACTCCATAGATTACTAGAGTAGTCCCTATTAATTGCAGGCTGGAAACCTTCGTATTATAAATCCAATAGTCCAATAGCAACGTAATAATAGGCTGTAAATTAAGAACAACAGTTGATTTTGCTGCCCCCACTGTTTGCATCGTGTTATTCCACATTAAAGTGGTTATTCCTTGCCCGATAAGGACAGATAAAAAAGCTAATAACCACATGATCAGCGGTTGATTCCAATTACTATCTGTACTTAACAATATAAAAGGATCAAACATTAGACTGGCTATAAAAAAGCTATACGTTGTAATGATTAAAGGCGAAAGGCGCTGAGAAAGCATTCTTACAAAAATTAGATTACAAGAAAAAGTCACTGTTGCTCCGAATAACAAAATATCTCCAATGTTATATTCAAATCTCCCATTTGCTGATAGCACAAAATAAACACCTAATAGAGCAATAATACTTCCTATAATTAAATGTCTAGTGATTTTTTCTTTTAAAATAACCCTGGCAAGAAGTGCTGTGATGAGTGGAGCCATACTAAATATAAGTGACGCATTCGATGCAGTTGAATATCTCAAACCAGTGAATAAAAAAATTTGATTAAAAATTAGTCCAATAAACCCAGCTAAAAGGAATAGAATCAGTTCTTGCTTTGTTACTTTTACAAAGGATTTAGTAAGAAATACAACGATTATAAAGAAGATAGATACCACGGTTAAACTGAATGCAGATAAGAACAATGATGAAAAATTGGTTAATAATAACTGGCGAGCTAAATAATTGGCTGCCCATATTACCACACAAAATACAAGAATGAAATAATGTTTCACAAAGGAAAAAACCTTCTTTCCACATAGCCTCTATAATTTTTTAAAGCAGACTTATATCATTTGTGTAGAGGAGCGGAATAATTGTGCAGCAAACTGTCCTTCTGCTTCTACTGCATCAATAATTGGCACTTTCAATTCATTTCGTAATTGTTCTGCCAGTCCAATTGTCGAAAAACCTGTACAAGCAAATACAATTACCTCCGCACCTTGATTTAATAGAGACTTAGCAGCTTTTAGCCCTTTTTCCTTTCCTTCTGCTTTCATTAAATCCGTCGTGTTTTTCACATCTTCTGGGACAGTGAAAGCAACCAAAAGTTCTCCCAAAAGCTTCTTCATAACTTCTGGTACATCTTGTGTTATTCCTAGTATCCCAACTGGCTTTCCAAACGAAAGTGCTGTTAATGCCGCCGCACTTCCCGCCCCTATCACTGGAATAGAAACTGCTTTTCTTAGTTCATCTATTCCAGGATCTGCTGCACAGCTAATAGCGAGTATCTTTACTCCCTCGTTTTCCATCTTTTTTCCTAGCTCTACAATTTTCGGTATTGCTTCTGCCTCAGAAGAGTCATCATAAATGCCAAGCGTTTGATCTGGAATACATTGGTTATCTGTAGGCACCCCATACAATTCTGTAATAATTTTTCCATGATGGTTTAAGACTGCTTTATTCTCCGTTGTGAAAACACGAATTACTCCAAGCATTACAGCACTCCTTCCTAAATTAAATTTTCTGAATATTTATATTTTAACTTCCCAAGCTGTTTGTCACAATGTCCCGAAAAAACAAAAAACAAAAGGATCTATTGTGCTCCGAGTACAATAGATCCTTTTGTTTAGGAACCCTTAAAGTTATGAAAAAATATACAAAAGTAATATAAAAGCTTCTCCTGGAAAGAATCTAATTTTATATCTGCAATTTCCTTTATTCGATCAATGCGATATTTTACAGAATTACGATGGATATATAGCTGATTAGCTGTTTCCTTTAAGCTTCCATTTGAAGATAAATAATAAAATAGCGTTTTGACAAGGTCACTGTCATTTTCTTTATCATATTGAATTAACTTACCTATTTTCCTCTCTATGATCCCATCCATATTCACATAGTCTGAACTGTCTAGCAGCAGCTTAAATAATTCTATTTCTTCATAAAAATAAATTTGCTTACCTTTATTCAAACTAGAGCCGATTAAAATAGAATTTCTAGCCTCTAAATAGCTTAAATGGATCTCCCATAACAAGGATCTCCCTCCAAAACCTACTCGAAAATTAGAGTATTTGTTAATGAGCGGAACTAATTTCTCCATCCATATCTCATTTGTATCTTTTGTTAAAACTGGTTGATAAGAAAAGGCTGATAGGATTATTAGCCGATTTCCTTGTTTCTGTGTATAAATCTTGTTTGCATTTGGTAGATTTATTGATTCTATTATTCTCCTTATATCTTTAAAAAACGGAGAGTCGTCCTCTATTATATCCGTACTTTCCATTACTATTATTTCCCACATTATTTCCGGATCTAATCCTAGCTGTCTCCCTTTATTCACCACTTCCTCTTGCGGTAAAAACATTCCTGCTAGTAGTTCTTCAATAAAATTCCCTCTTAGCTGATTCTCCGTATCCGCAGCTGTTTTTCTCCTCATCAGTTCTAACGAAAAAACAAGACGAGCTTGTTCTACACATATTCTATCCATTTCATCCAAATGCTCTTTTTTAATAAGAAATTTGCCAACTCGCTCCTTGTCCACTGTAATATCCCAATTTTCTGCATGAGTAAAATCTTTCATCCTTACTTCCTTGGGTGAGCAAACTATTTCCTCCCCTTGTTTATCTAAAAGAATAATAGGTGCTTCTATCATTTCAGATACATTATCTGCAACCGTTTGTATTCCACTGTTTTCAAGCACCAATGTCGTTAACTTCTTATAAATTTCTTCCGACCTTCTCAGTAAAGCAGCCTGCTTATTCACAATTTGCTCCATGACGGCATTTGTTATATCAATATATGGAACCCCCACTGGAAGCTGAATGATAGGAAGCTTATATTTATTGCTAACTTCAATCATTTCTTGCGGCATTTCATGCAAATACCTTTCTGGCTTTATTGCTAATGCAGCAGCATTTGCATGAGCTAATTTCTCCACGAGCTTTGTCAGTAAAGAAAGATCATGCCTTATAGAGTAAGCTGTTGTCAACAATAGCTCTCCCTCTCTTAGCCATCCTTCGACATCTGGAACCTCCATAATATCAATATTTTGAACACTTCTGTCTAATCCTTCTCTACCGCTTATAACTTTAGCGTCCTTTAAAACAGGAAGTCGCAATAAATCATTAACAGTTATTCCCGATTGATTCATCCTTTACCACCTACCTATTTATGTATATATTCATGAAAAGAACGGGTGTTTTCGTAAAAGTTGTGCTATTAACTAAACCACAATTTTTATATAAAGAACTACAAGAAAAGAAGCTTCCGATTTAATTTAAGTAGTTCAGATAATGTGGAGAAAATGTTAAAAAACAAATCAAATCACATTGTAATTATCGCACTAAATATCAGGTGAAATAACTACAAAATTAACACACTAAAGGGCTTGGATAATTTAATCCAAGCCCATTTTAATGAATTTCTTCTATGAACTGTTGTACTTCTTTTGGAGATTTCAATACAATGATTTTCTTTTCAGTAGATAATTGTTTAAGTGTTTTTAGGATTTCTGGTCTTTTCGTTTTAGGATAGTCCCATATCCATTTGAAAAAATCTAAATCAAATCTTTCTTCGCAACCTTCTGCCATATCTGGTCTTGTTTTATTTCGATACTGCAACATTCTTTTAAAGGCACGATAAACACATATGGTTCTTTGGATATCAAGAAAAATAATAGTATCTGCCGCATTAAGCCTTATATCCATAGTTCCCCCATAATTCCCATCAATAATCCATTCCTCATTCTTTACCAATTCATTCTGGACTATTCTTTGTTCATCTTTAGGGACACCCTCCCAATTAGGTTTCCAAAATAACGCATCGAGGTGATATACATCTATTTCTAACTTTTCACCTAATGTTCTTGCTAATGTTGATTTTCCAGAGCCTCCTGAACCAATTAGTATTATTTTTTTCATATTATCCCCCTAAGTACAACTATACTAACTTAAATTTATTTTATCATAAAATTTCTATTTCCCTTGCATAAAAAAGATAGTACGTTTGGTGTTAAACGTACTATCTTTGATATATTATGTCTTTTAAATCAAACGCTTTGTCTGTGATACCTAACCTTTGAGCAGGAGTAAGTTCTTTTCCTTCGGCTGATTTATAGGTTTCGCAAAAGTTGTAGTATGTCCTTAGAATCGTCAATGCGTATTGAGCATATTTTGGATTAAAATTGGCATAAATATAACTCTTTCCGTCTCCTCTGGCTGTCATCAATGGTCTTTCAAGAATTGACAACCTTCTACGGATTTGTTGGATAAAGCTATTAGTAGCATTGTCATTCACATTCATTACCATCTTCGCAATTTCCCTTGGTTCAAGAGAAGATAAATCAGTTGTACAATCGACATTGTGAAATCCTTTATCTCTCGATGCTAATGGATGTGTTATTGGATTTTTAGCCCAATCGTTATAAGAGTGTGTTGGTGTTTTGATTTCATTATGAAACTGATGCGTTTCAAATAGCTCTTTTAAATATGAATATGCTAATTTACGCAAGTTTTTCGTTTCGTATCCTCTGTGAAATCCCCAATCCAATAAATCGGATTTAGCATCATCAAACTCTTCTAAACATTGTTTTCTGCTTTTGTTCTTATCAAGCAAACAAAGGAAGTGGTGTGCATCAGACATTCTCACTTCTTTAGAAAACACTCTAAAAAAGGCGGTCATTATAGAAGCATCATTATCGCTAATCATTCTCCATTCACCAGCTTGTACCATTTGTTTAATCAGCCAAAAGTGTGCCATTGTCGTGTAGGTAGGATTAACGTGAAGTCCATCAACATACTGCATTCGTTTTTTAAACTCGTTAAGTTCCGTTCGATATTCGTGATTGGTTTGTGTATCGTTCGGTGTTGGTTCTTGAGGATAATAGGAAAAATCTAAACGATTATTCTTCTTGCTAAAATCATTTAGATGGTCTTCTTTATAAACCGCAGTATCGAGCTTCAAGTCCTCTACTGTCATTTCCCAATCATACGCAACATCTGACCTAAAAACGTATCGTGAATTTGTATCCGCAGAAACAACCACATAGGTCTGTACTTGGCTATCTTCTAAACCGAAATACTTTTGACCACCTTGACCTTTCTTGCGAACATTATTTAGGTTGTAGTGCATTTTATCGGTGTTTAACCACATTTCTTTGAATGAGGTATTAGCCAATGGTGTTGTTTCATATTTCTCCAAGAATTCCAGACAACATCGGTATAACCATTCTAATTTATGATAGTAAGTGCCGATACCGATTTCTAAAATATCACAAGTTCGACTGATTGGCATTTTGTTTAAAAGTAATTTCGCAAACATCGGAAGAATATCATTCTTCTTTTGACGGTAGGTGGTGGATTGTCGTTTGTTTGGAAGAATACTTGTCTTTTTCTTACATATTTTACATTGCCATCGTTGAGCATTATTCAATGTCTTTCCTTGTTTATAGAACTCGCTTGGCGTTTCAAAAGGAGTTAGATGAACAACAATACAGTTTTCCTTATGGAAGTTATATTCGGGCTCAACATCTTGGGTATTGTTGATACGCACAAGTCTGGAAATCTCTTCTGCAACAGACCAATTCGAAATAGCTGTTGAATAACAATTCAAAGTCATACCACTACTTGGGTGGATAGGGTCTGGATTACACACAAGCATTTTCTTACTGCTTTTACCACTCAACTTGTATCTTGACGGCTTACCTTTGACTGATTCAAACTTCACTTGTTCTTGACCGCACCATTTACAGAAAGGATTTGTACAGAAATTGTATTGTATTTTATGTGTATTTCCATTCCAAGTAAATTCAATTGGGAGAAACAACATATGATTATAGCGGAAAGCGAATTTCTTGTCCGAAAGGAGTTTATATTGTTCCTTTCTATCATTCAATTCTTCTTCATTAACAGGGTTATGAATAACAACGATGCCATCTTCTTTTGTAACCAATCGTTGTAATTTAGCCAAGTTTTTGTCCCTCCATTACATCCTCTAACCCCATTTTTCGTAGCATTCTTTTGTTGTTACGTATGCCATCGACCCACTTTAGAAACTCTTCATCTTTAAGAAGGTTTTTTAAGAACAAATCTACTACTTCGCTCTCGCTGTATTCGCAGTATTCCGCATAGTTTTTCACTATTTCTCGAACTTGTTCAGATATTAGCCAATCCACCTTATCAGCATTATTATTCTTAGGTTTAATAAATTGCACGATATTTTTCACTCCTTTTAAAAAGTAGTCCAATTAACATAGAAAATAACACCTATTTTAACACCTCTATTTTCACCTTGACAATAGTTATTGTCACTCCATTATTTAGTATGCGATTTCTTATGCTAATTTATACATCTTTTAACAGAAAACGTTATTGTATCAACAAATATAAAAGACCAAATCACTATGCGATTTGGTCTTAGAATTAATATGCTATTTCTACTGTTTCTCCACAAAAACTGAACTACTTAGATTTAATTGGAAGCCTCTTTTCTTCATTATCAAGCTTTACTGTACTCTCATAGCCAAATCTCCAGTTTTTGCCCAGCCGACACGAAGAATGACGAAATAAAGAGGGAGCGTAATGACAATTGGAAGCACCATGCCTACTGCAATGTAGATTAAGAACCCGTGCAATCCTTGTGTTGCCATAATGCTAATTGGAGCTATTAAGGAGTTCAACCCTAATCCAGCTAATTCATATGTTGCTGTAAATCCAAACCCTAGTGTGGCAATTGGTGCACAAATTACAGCTGCTACAAAAGGCGGAATGATTAATAGTGGATTTTTCACAAGGTTCGGAAACTGTACTTTTGGTGTAATGATCGATTGTGCAAGAAATCCTCCTAAATCATTTTGACGAATAGACATTGCTGTAAAGCCGACAAATTGTACGGTACAACCAATTAATGCTGCTGCACTAGAAATAGGATCCATTTGCAATGCAATTGCTAACGCTGCTGACGATGCTGGAGTCATTAAAAGAACGCTCCATACTAAGGAAATAATCATTGGTGCTGCTAATGGATAGCCTTGAACCGAATTAGTAATTTGTGCACTAATCCATTCCAACATTGGCGTTGTTACTGTCGCTAATCCTACTCCTGCAATTCCTCCGACTAAGATCGCTGCTGCAGGTATAGCTACCATATCTAGAATAGTCTTTCCATTGACTTTTTTACCAACATATGTTGCGACAACTGCCGCCAGTACTGCACTGATTGGTTGCCCAGATACTAAAACCATCCCAGCGTCGGTTGCATGTAGGGCATTTCCTCCAATCGTGCTACATACCATTGCACTGAAAATAACTAAAGTATTGCCGCCTAACTGATAAGCAATCCCTGCTCCAAATGCAGGTGCAAGCAATACCTTTGCTACGCTCCCGATCTGGATTAATACATCCCAGCCAAATGCTTTACCGATCGATTCTAACAACAATCCCATTCCCAATGTTACTAGTACTGCATTAGACATTCCTGCTGAGGCTTTATACATTTGCTCCATAAAATATTCTTTATTCTTCATCATTCTCTTCTCCTCTATTAGAAAAATAATTATATATAAACAAAAAAACCTGTCCAATTTTTTGGATAGGCACCTTCAATCCTTACAAACTGTTTAGTGCCTTGTTTTTAAGTAGCAAAAACTGGACTAAACAATTCCCGATTTATTAAAGAGGGATCATTTAATCCTAAGAGCATAATATGAGTATAATAATCAGTAATGTATTTGCTTTGATTTTCATAATATGCTCCTCCTAAACCGTTTAATTAGTGTGTAGTTATAATATCACCAATATTCTGAATATGTAAATAATTATTTTATTTCAGAATATAATGAAGCGTTATCATAAAAATCATAATGTAAAATTCTTTTTCTCTTTTAGGAGAAATTGATAATTATTTCAAAAAAAACAAAATCGATATGAAGGCTATAATGCCTATTTTTTTAATAATTGAAGTTTTGTCAGATTATTTAACAAAAAAAATAAGAGTGGCGAACCACTCTTAGATAATTTCTGTATTCTTTGTTTCTTTTCCGAAAAACAGCACTACTGCAGCACCAATTAAAACAGCAATACAAAAAATAGTAAAGATAGAAGGAATCGATATGTTTTGAGCTGTCAAATAAGGAACTAATAGAGGTCCTAAGATTCCTCCCACTCTTCCAACGGCTGCTGCCATTCCTGCACCTGTTCCGCGAACTTTCGTAGAATATTGTTCCGGTGTATAAGCATAAAGAGCCCCCCATGCTCCTAAATTGAAGAAGGATAAAAGAATTCCTGACGTAAGTAACATCGCTGTACTATCTGCCAGCCCAAACATAAACGCACTTCCTGCTGTACCAACTAAAAATAAAACGAGTACAAATTTTCTTCCTGCCTTTTCAATTAAATAGGCTGCAACTGCATATCCTGGTAATTGTGCCAATGTCATAATTAACACATACTCAAAACTCTTAATCATACTAAAACCTTGTGAAACCATCACACTTGGAAGCCATAGAAACATTCCGTAATAAGAGAATACTACACAGAACCATAATACCCATAAGGTCGCCGTTTGCTTCCGATTTTCCTTTGACCATACCGCCTGCATACTTTCCTTAATTGTTAACTTCTTTTCCTTTTCTACTTTTAAAAATTTCGGTGAATCTGGTAAATGCAGACGTAAATAAATCGCATAGAATGCTGGAATGACACTAATTAATAGTGCAGCTTGCCAGCCATAGTTTGGAATGACAAAATACGATATTACTGCTGCGAGTAACCAGCCAAAAGCCCAAAAACTTTCAAGTAATACAACTACTCTTCCGCGCTTCTCCTTTGGAACGCTTTCCGAAACAAGTGTCGATGCTACTGGCAACTCCCCACCAAGTCCCATTCCAATAAAGAATCGCAGAATCAAAAAGATGGTCAAGGAAGTCGTGAATGCGGACAATCCACTACCAATAGAAAATAATAATAATGTCATCATAAATACATGTTTTCTTCCGATTCTATCTGCCATTAATCCAAAAACAAGCGCACCGACTGCCATTCCAATGGAATTCATGCTACCGATCCAGCCCATTTCTTTTCCTGTTAATCCCCAATCTGCTTGGAGTGCAGTAATAATAAAAGAGAGCATTCCGACATCCATTGCATCGAACATCCACCCCAGTCCTGCAATACCAAGGACTTTTCTATTTGATATTTCTTTTTTCATTATTTTCCTCCCGTTTTTCCCTTTAGGTTTTCCCTTATTTAACCTATTTATGAAAACTATCTACTATAATAACACTTGTCATGACATCTATCATTACTTTTTGTAAATATTTATTAATTACACAGATAATTTAAACCCGAATAGGAAAAGCACTGATGTTTCTTCGAAAAGGAAAGATTTTTTACGGTGGTAAATAGTGGACACTTTTCATAAATACAGCCAAAACACAGCTAATGAAAGCGCAATTATACCCATTGTCTATATTTTTGAAAATTTTCCTAAAAAATATGATGTTTTTCCCTTTACATTCTTCCAAATAAGCATAAAATGATTGTTATGTTTGCTACTTTTAAATGTAAAGGGGAGTTTTAACTGTTGAGTATTTCAACAAATAAAATACAAAATCAGTCTCTTTTTAATATATCTTGGCCATTGTTTATTGAACTTGCTTTACACATGGGGATGGGAGTTACTGCTACATTAATGCTAAGCCATTATTCAGACGGCGCAGCTGCAGGTGTTGGGGTTGCCAATCAGCTACTTGGCATATTTATCCTTGTCTTTAATGTAACATCTATTGCTGCTATGATTCTGATTGGACAAAAACTAGGAGCCAATGAGCTTAGCAAAGCAAGAAGGTTTGCTCGCTCTGCAGTTGGACTAAATTTCTGGTTTGGAATCATTATCGCAGCCCTCGTTCTTGTCTTCGGTGAACATTTATTACAACTATTTGATATACGCGGTGAAGTGTTAGAATACGGCTTACTCTTTGTTCGTATATGTGGCGCGTCTCTCTTCTTAGAATCTCTCTCACTCGCGCTTAGTGCTATATTAAGAAGCCACGGTTTTACAAAAGAATCCATGATTGTCAGTGTTTTGATGAATGTGATAAGTGTGTTAGGCTATGCCATTAGCATTCTAGGTATTTTTGGTTTGCCTATAACAGGAGTTGTTGGCGTTTCTTGGACCATTGTAATTGCTAGAGCATTTGCAGTTCTTGTGTTGCTTTATCTTGTTTACAAACGAATTGCTCTAACTTTTAATGTTAGAGATTTTATAAAAGTGAATAAACAGGATATCCGTGACATGCTATATATCGGAATTCCTTCCGCTGGTGAAAATTTATCGTATCAATTTTCTCAATTAATGATCACTGCAATTGTTGCTTCACTTGGTGATGCTTCCTTAGCGGCAAGAGTATATATTAGTAATATCTCGATGATCTGCTACTTATTCACTTTAGCTATTGCTGAGGGTACACAGCTCCTTGTTGCTCGCTATATCGGCGGAAAGCAGTTTGATCTTGCTTTGAAACGAGGAATTAAAACACTAAGACTTGCGATGATGGTTTCATTAGCTGCAGCACTAGTAATGGCATTTATCGGCCAACCGATTTTAGAGATATTTACAGATAACTATGAAATTATTGCAATAGGCTTGCCTATTTTATGGGCAGTTGTATTTACAGAGCCTGGAAGAGCAATGAATATTGTATTAATGAGTTCCTTAAAGTCTTCTGGTGATGTCCGTTTCCCAGTAATAATCGGAATTATTTCTATGTGGGGAATCGCCGTAACACTCAGCTACGCATTAGGAATTACATTAGGATTAGGCTTACTCGGAATTTGGCTTGCTCAAGGAATGGATGAATGGTTCAGAGGCATCTTTGCCTTTAGACGATGGAAATCAAAGCCTTGGGAACGAGAGAAGGTTAATCGTGCGATGAAGGAGCATGCATAAAGTATTTTTTCATAAGGTCTATGTAAAAGAGTTCTTTTACATAGACCTTTTTTGGTTTGGCTGATAAATTGTGTTTTTCGCGAATGCCTTAAATGTTTTCGTGAATTTACCTTCCCCGACTTTTTCCCCAATTTTGAAAAAAATTTAATCAGATATTGAAAAGCGCTTTCATACCGTTTATAATACAACTAAACCGGTTTACTAAATCGTTTTATGAGAGGTGAGATAAATATGTCTGATATATATATCCCTTTAAATTCCTTTTTCGCTGAAAAAATAACCATGAAAGAATTGCTGCAGGCGATTTCCATAGTTGGAAAATCAAAAGCGTCAGGAATAGAAATTAGAAGAGAATTATTAAAGGAAGAAGATTTGTTATCCGTCTTGCGAAATATACAACCTATTCTTCATAAAGCTAATTTAACTACCGTTTACTCAGCTCCCATGCCAGTATGGAATAGTGAAGGCTTAGTAAACGAACAGGGACTTCATGATATTTTTGAAGAGAGTAACTGTCTCGCAGCAAAATGGGTAAAGCTTCCATTGGGACATTATCAGGAGAAGAAATCTGATCTGCAAGCATTAGAGAAAATCCTGAAAAAATACCCTACCATCTCTTTATTAGTGGAAAATGATCAAACGATGGAAGGTGGGAAAATACAGCCGTTAGCATCCTTTTTTGAAAACACTTCCAAATTTGAAACACCAGTGAAAATGACGTTCGATATAGGTAATTGGACTATTCAAAAGGAAGATGCTTATGAAGCTTTTCAAATTTTCCAACCCTATATTTTCTATTTCCATTTAAAACATGTATATAAGCAGGATAATCTTTTTTTTACCGTGCCCTTACCACTTGATCAAAATACTTATTGGCGTAAGATGGAGCATTGGATTCCATCCTCCATTCCGAGAGCATTAGAGTTTTCCTTGGAAAAATCTATAGCGGAATTAAATAAATATATAGATATTGTTCAAGCAAATCAGGGGAGGGAAAAATCACATGCAAGCAATTGATGTTATTACATTCGGTGAAGCAATGGCTATGTTTATTGCCGATTCCTGTGGTCCATTACATGAGATAAATCATTTTACGATGGAGCTTGCAGGGGCGGAAACAAACGTAGCAATAGGCTTAGCTAAATTAGGGTACAACGCAAGCTTTGTAAGTAAAGTTGGGGCAGATGCCTTTGGCAAATTTATTACGAAGAAGCTCCAGGAGCACCATGTTCAGGTAGATCAAATCTTGACAGATATTCATTTTCCAACAGGCTTTCAATTAAAATCACGTGTAACAGAAGGAGATCCCGAAGTTCAATATTTTCGAAAAGGTTCTGCCGCGAGCCATCTATCTATTTCAGACTTTAATGAGCGCTACTTCCAAAGGGCAAAACACCTGCATATGACAGGTATTCCATTAGCGCTTTCTTCTGATACTAGAAATTTTGCCCAACATGCGTTAACCTTTTTTAAAAGCCAAGCTAAAAAAGTCTCTTTTGATCCAAACCTAAGACCAAAGCTATGGAATTCCGAAAAGGAAATGGTTGATACCATTAATCTCTTCGCTAAACAAGCTAACTACGTGTTACCTGGATTAGAAGAAGGCATTAAACTAACTGGATTTAAAGCGCCTAGTGATATCGCCTCCTATTATTTAGATGCTGGAGTGGAATTAGTTATCATAAAGCTTGGGGAGCAGGGCGCCTATTTTAAATCACTGCAAGAAGAAGGCACTATACATGGCTACCCAGTTGAAAATGTGATCGATACCGTTGGAGCAGGTGATGGATTTGCAGTTGGAGTGATTAGCGGTATATTAGAAGGCCTTCCTGTAGAGAAGTCTGTACAACGAGGAAATGCAATTGGTGCTTTAGCTGTTCAATCACTTGGTGACAATACTGGATATCCAGATAAGCAAGAGCTTATTCATTATTTAAACAATCAATCTCAAAGGAGTGTAAGAATATGAATACCCTTTCAAAAAAAAGATGGATTCGCCTTATCCCGATTGTTTTTATTACCTATAGCTTAGCCTATTTAGACAGAGCCAATTATAGCTTTGGGGCTGCAGGTGGCCTAGCTGAGGATTTAAACATTACTGCAGCAACCTCTTCCCTGCTTGGTGCATTATTCTTTTTAGGTTATTTCTTTTTTCAAATTCCAGGGGCTCATTACGCAGAGAATCAGAGTGCGAAAAAACTCGTTTTCTGGGCGTTAATCCTTTGGGGCTTCTTAGCAACAGCAACTGGCCTTATTTCAAATGTCAAAATACTATTCGTTATACGTTTTAGCTTAGGTGTAGTTGAGAGTGCCGTTATGCCTGCCATGTTAGTATTCTTAAGTCATTGGTTTACAAAAGCAGAACGTTCTCGCGCAAATACGTTTTTAATCTTAGGAAATCCAGCAACTGTATTATGGATGAGTATCGTCTCTGGCTATATTCTTGAATCGCTAGGTTGGAGATGGATGTTTATTCTAGAAGGTTTACCTGCAGTTATATGGGCATTTTTATGGTGGAAGCTAGTTAATGATCATCCCAAAGATGCAAAATGGCTTAACCAAGACGAAAAAGCAGCCATTAATCAAGCATTGTTAGAAGAACAAAAGGAACTGAAACCTGTTAAGGACTATCGAGAAGCATTTAAATCAAAAACGGTAATTCTGCTTAGCCTTCAATATGCCCTTTGGAGTATAGGCGTATATGGCTTTGTTATGTGGCTTCCTACTATTATTAATTCTGCACCAAATGCAAGTATTGTTACAACTGGTTGGCTTGCTTCCATCCCTTATGTTTTAGCCTGTGTTCTTATGTTAACGGTTTCTTACTTCTCTGATAAATATCAAAATCGTAAACTATTTGTTTATCCGTTTCTATTGATTGGAGCCATTTGCTTCTATGGATCTTATTTGATTGGCACAAGTAATTTCTGGTTATCCTTTGTTCTTCTTTCCATTGCTGGGGGAGCAATGTATGCCCCTTATGGTCCGTTCTTTGCGATTATTCCAGAAATACTTCCTAGAAATGTCTCTGGTGGTGCCATGGCATTGATTAACAGTATGGGAGCATTAGGTTCTTTTGCTGGAGCATACATTGTTGGCTATTTAAATGATTTAACAGGTGGTTTTGGAGCTTCCTATAATTTCATGGCTATTGCCCTACTATTGTCGGCTATTTTAACAATCATTGCGACAAAGAAAGAAAAGAATATCATAGAGAAGAAACCAGAATTAACTCATCGACCATTACACGACTAATTTTAAGCGTTTTCCTCTTTCACTTTCCATGTACTTATAGATTGCTTTATACTAGAAAAAGAATCTATTAATGTAGTGAGAGAGGAAAACATATGGCGAAAGTAACCATGGCAGATGTAGCAAAATATGCTGGTGTTTCCAAGAGCACCGTTTCCCAATATATCAATAAACGTTATGAGTACATGGGAGAAGACACAAGAGAAAAAATTAAGCGTGCAATTGAAGAATTAGGTTATCATCCAAATTATATCGCACGTAGTCTTAAACAAAAGAAGACGTCTATGATTGGGATTATTGTTGCTGATATTGTCCACCGTTTCTCTACCGAAATCTGCCGGTCGATAGAAGATTATTGCTTCGAGCATGACTATCAGGCGATTATCTGTAATGCTGACAATAATCCTACGAAGGAAAGAACGTATATAGAAACCTTGCTTGCAAAACAGGTGGACGGTCTTATTATTTTTCCGACAGGGCAAAACACCGATATTTACGCAAGGATGATAGAAGAAGACTATCCAGTTGTATTTATGGACAGAGACATACCGGAAATTGACGCACCCTTTATTCTTTCAACAAACGTTGATTCTAGCTTTCAAGCTATCCAGTTATTTTTGGAAAATGGGCACAAGAATATTGCTATTTTGACGCAGCCATTAACCATTTCTACAAGAAAGGAAAGAATTGAAGGGTATAAGAAAGCTTTGCAAGCATACTCAATCGACATTCGTGAGGACTATATCATCAGCTCTGAAATAGCAAAGGTGAAGACAGCATTGTCCCAGCTTTTTCAGAATGAGAATCCACCGACTGCCATCCTAGCTGGAAATGATTTAGTGTTCTTAGAGACTTTAGCTTTTTTACAGGAAAATCACCTTCGCGTACCTGAAGATGTTTCCCTTATAGTATTTGATAATTTTCCTTTTGCTCATCTTTCCAATCCTCCTGTGACTATCATTGCTCAGCCAGCTTTTGATATGGGAAAAAAGGCAACCGAGGTACTTTTAAGGAAAATTAATAAGGAACCCTATAAGAAAGAAAAAATTATTTATCCATGTGAATTGATTGTAAGACAATCCTCGATCAAAAAGATTTAACAATATTGGGAATAGTGAAGCGTTCCTACAGGTTCAAAGAGTAGAACAACGCTTCTTTCCGGCAACAAATGTTCAATAAAAATTTTTACCTATTTACTAAATCGGTTTAGCAACGAAGGAAAGGACTGTTCATACAAATGAAAATTCAATTGGCTTTAGATCGATTAACTATTCCTGAAGCAATACGGTTAACCCATTTAGTAGAATCTCATATTGATTGGATTGAAGTAGGAACCTCTCTAATCAAAGAGTTTGGAATGGATAGCGTTCGAGAAATGAAAAAAGCATTTCCTCATAAAACAATCCTTGCTGACACAAAAACAATGGATAATGCGAAATATGAAGCGGAGATTAGCTTTTCAGCTGGTGCAGATATTATCACTGTTATGGGAACTGCCCCAATTGTGACGATTAAAACCTGTATGGAAATGGCTAGAAGATACCAAAAACGAGTGATGATTGATTTATTAAATACTTCAAGTGAACAGCAGAAGTCTCTTCTCGCGATAGAGGATGCTATTTTTTGCCTACACATAAGCAAGGATGAACAAGAATTGAATGGCAAAAATGAGTGGCAAAAAAGCCAAATTCCAGCAGATTTTCTAACTCCTTCCCACACCATTGCAGCAGCAGGAGGAATAACACTAGATTCCTTTTCACAGCTTCTAACAAGTGGTATCAATATCGCCATTATTGGTTCTGCCATTACCAAAGCTTCAAAACCAGCAGACGCAGCAAAACAATTTAACCAACTAGCAAAAGGAGGCGTTTTTATCAATGAGTAAGCTTACTGCTATTCAACAAGAAATCCAAACCGTTTTATCACAAGTCGATGAGAACTTATTAATAGATGCAGCAAATTTAGTAAGAGGGAAAAAGAGAATTTTTGTTGTCGGAGAAGGAAGATCCGGCTTAATGGCCAAATCCTTTGCGATGAGATTGATGCACTTAGGAGCAACTGTTTATGTAGTTGGCGAGACCATTACCCCTTCTATTTCCAATGAAGATTTATTAATCGCTATCTCTGGTTCTGGCAAAACAAAATCTGTTATATGGACGGCTGAAACAGCTAATAAACAAGGTTGCGGTGTTTTAGCCCTAACAACAGATCTTAGCTCTCCGCTAGTGGAAGAAGCAACTGATACAATCTGTATTCCTGCAAGTACAAAATATCGGAAGGCAACAGAGACGAAATCCATACAGCCCCTTGGTTCTTTATTTGATCAATGTGCCCATATTGTATTTGATACTATTTGTCTCAACTTTGCTGAGCTAAATGAGATTGGGTTTGAGCAAGCCTTTAAGCAGCATAGTAATATGGAATAACTAGTTTGTATTTTTGGAAAGAAGGAAGACTACAGCTCATTCTGTAGTCTTCCTTCTTTTCCTCTAGACATCAAGTACAGTCGATTCCCGAACAATAAACTTCGGTTCAAAAATATGTTTCCCTTGATTTTTATTTCGCTCATTAATTTTCTTAAGGTGCATGCGGGCACACGCTCTCCCATTTCCATTAATGGTTGCTTGGTGGAATAAACAACGGAGACAAAATACTTACAGCCCCTTGGTTCTTTGTTTGACCAGTGCGTGCATATTGTATTTGATACAATTTGTCTCAACTTTGCTGAGCTAAATGTGATTGGGGCTTGAGGTAGCCTTTAAGCAGCATAGTTATATGGAATAACAACTTGTTTTAATTAAAAAATAAGTATTACTAGAGTGAATACACTCATAGAAGCGTTTCACACGTAACTAGTAAAAAACACATGTTCTTCCCTTTTCGTTTTTTTGCTTTTTTCTTGCTAAAACTTCTATTGCATCTTTTCATATACATTCTGGGATGTATTATCCTACCAAATTTCAGGTCAAATAATAAGGACGATTACTAATTTGGTGATTAAGAACTATATTGAGAATAGATTAAATCCCTTTTGTTTAAGGTTATATAACTCTTAAACAACGGAATTTATTTCTATTAGTCACTTATTCCATGTAAACTACTTCATATCCGCCTACTGAAATTTCAATCAAGGAGATTCCTATAGTTACTATTTAAGTTTCTTTAATTCCATTGCTTAATAATTCTATGAACTTAACTTTCAAATTGAAGTGATAAAGAGTTCCTACTTTCTTCATCTTTAAATAATGAATATAGGATAGAATTTGCGGAAGGTAAAGCAGCATCAGAAACAACTCTTTTTCCCGAAGAAGCCTCAAGACCACTTGCAGTTTTATTTAAAAAAATAAAACCATCTTCTTTTAATATTTTCACATTGCGTTGTACACTAGATTTACTCCACATTGTAGGATTCATATTAGGAGCCAAAAATATTGGTTTGTTATAGTTTAGAACACATGCAGAAAGTAAGTCATCTGCCATTCCATTGGCGATTTTCGCTAAAAAATTTGCCGTGGTTGGGAGAATCAAGAATTTATCAATATCTTCTAAAAGATTAACATGAGGAACTCGTATATCTTTCATATCAAATAGTGATGTATGTACAGATTCCACTAAAGGTCTTAAACCATTTGGATTAATAAATTTTGTAGCAGCTCTTGTCATAATTATTTTAATATCATAACTTTCCTTAAACACATTAAGATAATGAAAAATATTTAGACTAGCAATGGTACCAGTCATTCCTAATAATAATTTCTTCTTTTTTTCACCCATAAATTAAGTCCTCCTCAACTAAATCTAGATATTTTTTTATGTTCTTTTTTATAGGTGGACAAGGAGTTTTATTAGCTTCAATTCTTTCTAGGGGACATGCATTGCCTTGACAAGAAGGCCTAAAGTAACACTTTGTGCATGAAGAATCTTCATTTGCACCACCAGTTATCCATAACGCTAATCTCTCGTTATAAATTTTCATTTCTCCATTTTCACAAAGGTCTCCAACATGATTTGCTGGGTTATTAAAAGCTACTGTGCATTTATAAACCATTCCATCCGAACCAATTACAAAAGAATTTGGATCTGATGCATAACACTCAGAGCCACCAGGCTGTAAGTTACTCTTATAAAAGTTGAAATTAAATCCTTTTTCCTTAGCCATATGATAGTATTGAAACAAATCTTTTGTATCGCATAAATGAATATTAGAATTATCTTCGCCTTTTAAATTACTAATGGCTACAAAATGAAGCAAAAATCTATCATCATTCATAAAATTATCACTAATAAATTCAATATATTCAGACATAATATCGTGAGTTTCTTGGCTAACATTACTTCTTAAAATTATATTAAAACCCACATAGTTTGAGTTTTTAATATTTATTAAGTTATTAATTATCGTATCAAATGTTTTTTCACCATTTCTCCCAATTCTAGATTTATCATGGGTTTCAGCTAGTCCATCTAAAGTTATTTGATAAGACCTAACATTTAGTGATAAAAGTTCTTTGAATACATCCATAGTTAACTTTGAACCATTAGTTGTTATTCCAGCAGAATATTCCACATTATGTTCTTTACAGATTTTCATTATTCTTTTTGATAAATTTTTAACTACTTCAAAGGAAATAAGTGGTTCCCCACCGAACCAAGAAATAAGTAAACGGTTATATTTGGATATATTCTTCTCTATATATTGAACTAAATTTTCTTGAACTTCATTTACCATTTCTGATTTTTCAAAATCTTCATAACAATAAACACAGCGGAAATTGCAGTCTTCATTAGGCATTACAATAAGATTTAATGTCCTGTCTTCGCTCAGAGAAGTACTTTTTGAAAACGCAGCCATTCTAAATTCATCTATATCATTTTTGACTAAGAAATATTGATCGCTTAAAAAATCGACTATGTCATTTTTTTCGTTAATAGAAATTTCCTTCTGTTGTAATATGCTTTTTACCTTATCTTTATCTAATTTATTGAATTTCACTATTTTTCCAGTATAACTATTATAAAGTTTCAAGTAGTTTTCCTTGTTTACTAAAACATTAAAGCGTGAAGGCTTTAGCTTTAAATTTTTAATTTTATTTAATTGATTGGAATCTCTATTAAACATATCGATACTCTCCTAAGAAGTAGCCAGAGGATTAGATATCCTTATCTAATCCTCTGGCTTGAATATTTATGTATTAGCAGAAAACATTAACTGTAACATCCTTTTCAGCCATTTATAACACCACCTTCCATTTATTTTTTTTACCACAAAAATTATTTTAACGCTAATATAATTTTTTGTCGATTAAAAATAAGAATTGTTAAAAAACTTTTGACATTCAATTTTTTTATCGTTAAAATTTATTTAATGATGAGGAGGCGTAAATAAATGGGGAAAAATTTTTATCTATTACTGTTAGGCAGGATTATAAATAACATTGGGGATAGTCTGTATGCTGTGGCAGCAATGTTATTAGTGTATGACTTATCAAATAATACTTTTTATACCGGTCTTGCTGGATTTTTGACATTAGGAACACAAGTGTTTCAATTTTTATTCGGTCCACTAGTGGATAGAATAAATCATTATTGGATTTTGGTAGTTACACAAATCATTCAGTTTGTATTGTTAGGCATAATTCCACTCTTATATTATTTCGATTCATTGGGTGTAGCGGTAGTTTTGGTTTCGATGCCTATTATTTCTTTGGTACAACAAATTGTATATCCTACTCAGACAGCAATAGTTTCTAAGGTAGTTGATGAAGATAATTTAATCAAAGCCAATTCATATATGAATTCAGCTTATCAGACTCTTGACATTATATTGACAGGGGTATCTGGGATAATCATTTCATTTTTAGGAGTTATTTCTATTTATTGGATAGATGCAGGAACCTTTGCTCTAACTGCATTAATTTACTCATTACTAAAAATTGAAAAAAGAAACAAAAACAAGAATTCGAATGATAGGATAATGTTCAAAGAGACTAGGTCTCAATATAAAGGAGATTTAAAAGAAGGATATCTTTCTGTGAAAAATAGTATTATTCCAAAATTTTTATTAGCATCTATTGTAGCAAACTTTATGATAGGATCTCTAACTGCTGTATTGCCGGAGTATTCAATTTCAAGGGGGGGAGAGCATTTTTACGGATTATATTTAGGTAGTCTTTCAGCAGGGTTATTATTAGGATCCTTATTAGCAAATGTCTTTAAAAAGCATCCACTTGGGTATTTTACCATAATTAGTTTTTTTCTTTCTGGATTAGCATGGATAGCATCAGGAGTTATTTCTAATAATGTTATATCTATTGTTCTATTTGGATGTTGTTATATCTCAATTGGAATAACCAATGTCATATTTATTGCTACATTACAAAAAATTATACCGCAAAATTTCATAGGCCGAGTATTTTCTTTAATTGCTAGTTTAACCGGAATTGCAGCACCGTTAGGATCCTTATTTGGAGGATCACTTTCATTAATATTAGGTAGTCATATGGTATTTTTAAGTGGAGGAATTGGTTTGGTTTTTGTTTCGGTGTTTTGGATTAGTGTTCCAAGTTTAAGAAAATTGCCAAATTCTTCAAAGATGAAATCAAAGGAATATTTTAATGTCACCGCATAGAAATAAAGGAGATATCTTACTATAAATGATATAAAAACAAGAACAAGGTGTAGTTTTCCCCTTGTTCTTATTCAACATAAGACATGATTATATAATTTGCAGTAAGTTTTTCAAAATCCTTATCACCTTTATTTCTATTTTTAATTAAATTACGAATGTTCTCGTTAATTTCTTTCCATTCTTTTTTAGTCAGTTCAGCGGTCAAAAACGTAGCTTCTGAATTAGGTGACTCAATAGAATTAATTAAATCCGAATGAATTCTTTCAATTGCTCCTTCGGTAAAAGCGTGAAGTTGCTGTATAATTAATTCTCTATTTTCGGATGCTTCTGATCCAGTCAAATTATATTCGTCCATTATATCAGGTATATTGGCTCTATAATATTTTTGTATTAAATTATTTACTTGCTCTTCACGAACCACTTGTAAAAATCCTAATTTCTCCAATTGATTAACATGATAATATAGTCTAGACGGTTTTTCGTTTAACTGTTCAGCAATTTCTTTTATCGTTTTTTCTTCCCTTTGGATAGATCTGATAATACGTATCTTATGATAATTAAATAGAACTTTGGAAACGCTTGACTTTTCTTTATCATTCATACAGTTTAATCTCCAATATTAATAATAATCACACTAAAATTTTTTTCTCGTTAAATTCTCACTTAATGATACAGTACATAAAATTAAAAATCAAACCTATAAATTATAGAGATTAAAAAACTCGATCTAATGTACTATTATACGCATTCAAATTCAACAAAAGGAAAAAAATTCTATTTTAGGTTAATTTTCCTTTGTCTTATCGGTTGTCTTTTATAAAACAAGAAGTATTTTCATGTGTATCCTCACACATGCTCTTTTGAATAGCTTATCTGCCGTTTTTATCATCAAAGAATCATTAGGTGCCGAGGTAACAACCCTTTTATTGTCTCTATTGTTATTTGCACTTGCTAAAACATACTATAAAAAATCTCTTTAGTGTTCACTTGCTATTCTTCAAGTTTAGTCGATTCTCGAACAATGAGCTTCGGTTCAAAAATATGTTTCCCTTGATCTTTATTTCGTTCATTAATTTTTTTAAGAAGCATGCGAGCACATGCCTCCCCCATTTCCATTAACGGCTGTTTAATCGTTGTGATTTTAGGAGAAGAAATTCTATCTAAAAAAACACCATCAAATCCAGTTACAACATAATCTTCTGGGACGCTTTTTCCTCTCTTCTGTATCGCGCGAATTACACCTGTAGCAATGCGATCAGAAGCGCAAACAAATCCGAATTGCCCGTTGTTCTTGGATAAGAAATCGGCCACCTCTGCCTCTGCTTCTCTTGAGCTGTTTTTTACTCGAATAATTGCCCCTTCTGCATTTATTTCGGAGATTGCTTCTAAATAACCAGCCTCTCGAAGTTGTTCAAAGGGCTCTTCCTCGTCAATTCCAATAAAAACAAGCTGTTTATATCCTAATTCTAAAATATGCTTAGTCGTAACATAGGTACCTTTTTTGTTGTCTACATCGACAAAATCGTATCCATGCAAATTTTCTCCAAATAAGACAACAGGAATCGTTAATTTTCCGATAAAAGAATAATCGGATTCCCGCATTCCTGTGACAATAATTCCATCGCATTTTCCTATGTTAAGCGACGTCCTTGTTACAAGCTGCAAGGAATAATGATTCTTGTCCAGTTCTCGGCTCATTCCAGTTAATAAATTCATGTAATAAGGTTCAACCGTATCCATTTCTTCTAAAATCAACAATTTTATCACTTGTGTTCGATTATTAACCAATGCTCTAGCTGCATAATTTGGGACATAATTTAATTCCTGCATCGCTTTATATACTAGTTGTTTTAATTCGTCTGTTACTTGCTCTGGATGGTTTAATACTCTTGATACTGTCATTTTAGAGACATTTGCTTTCTTTGCCACATCTGAAAGTGTTGCCAAAGGAACTCCCCCAGTATTTATATAATTTGGGTCGCACACAAATAGTAAGCGACTAACCATTCTAACTATCCTCTTCATTTATTCTATAACAATAATTCTACACATAAACTAGAAGTGGAGATATAACCTAAACTTTTTTGCAAATTTGCTTGATAAAAAAAGAAAATGAGTTGATAATAGAGGAGTGCAAACGTTTTCCTTTTATCCTTTTATATTATAATTGTTTTTTGCTCGATACTCAACTTCTAAATAATGCAAACGCTTGCGTAGAAAGGAAGATTTTATGTTAAAAGAAGCTATTTATCATCGACCTGGCAATAATTTTTCTTATATTTATAAAGGTGACATCATCCACATCCGCTTGCAGACAAAAAAATCGGATATTGATTCTGTTCAGCTTATTTTTGGAGACCCTTACATTTTTGTGAATCAGGCTTGGCAATATGAAAAGGCATTGATGAAAAAAAGTGGGAGTACAGAGCTTTATGATTATTGGTTTATCGAAATAAAACCTGAATACCGCCGCTTGCGTTATGGATTTGAACTTCAATCTAATGAGGAGACACTTATCTATACAGAAAAGGGATTTTACGAAGAAATTCCGACTGACGACACTGCCTATTATTTTTGTATTCCTTATGTGCATAAAGAAGATTCTTTTAACGCTCCAGACTGGGTAAGAGATACGGTTTGGTATCAAATTTTCCCAGAACGCTTTGCTAACGGGGATCCAGCACTAAACCCTTCTGACACATTAGAGTGGGGAAGCAATGAGCCAACACCAACAAATTTCTTTGGCGGCGACTTTCAAGGTGTTATCGATCATGTAGATTACCTTGTCGATTTAGGCATTAACGGTGTTTATTTTACGCCCATCTTCAAGGCTTACTCCAATCACAAATATGACACGATTGACTATATGGAAATCGATCCACAATTTGGAGACAAACAAACGTTTCAAAAAATGGTAGATATTCTACATGATAATGGAATTCGGATTATGTTAGATGCTGTATTTAATCACAGTGGCTATTTCTTTCCTCAATGGCAGGATGTCATGGAAAAAGGAGAAGCATCTGCTTATAAAGATTGGTTCCATATTCGTGAGTTTCCAATTCAAACAGCACCAATTCCAAACTATGATACTTTTGCCTTTACCCCATTTATGCCGAAACTAAACACAAGCCATCCAGAAGTTAAGGAATATTTACTAGAGGTTGGTCGCTATTGGGTAAGAGAATTTGGTATCGATGGCTGGAGGCTAGACGTTGCAAACGAAGTGGATCATCATTTTTGGAGAGATTTCCGAACAGAAGTAAAAGCGTTGAACCCAGATGTTTATATCCTTGGCGAAATATGGCATGACTCCATGCCTTGGCTACAAGGGGACCAATTTGATGCAGTAATGAACTATCCGTTTACAACAGGTGCAGTAAATTTCTTTGCGAAGGATTCGATTACTTCTACAGCGTTTAAACATACGATTACCAATGTGCTTCATATGTACCCAAACAGTGTAAACGAAGTATCCTTTAACCTATTAGACAGTCATGATACCCCTCGTATTTTGACACTTGCAAATGATCGAAAAGATAAAGTAAAGTTACTCTATTTATTCCTATTATCTTTCACTGGAACACCTTGTATCTACTATGGGGATGAAATAGGAATGGATGGGACACAGGATCCAGGATGTAGAAAATGTATGGTGTGGGAAAAAGAAAGGCAGGATCTTGATTTATTCGCTCATATCCAAAAATTAATTAACTTTCGTAAAACCCATCCTGCATTTGGAAACAAAGGCACGTTTACTTTTATTGAGGCAGATAACGATATTGTGATGTACCAAAAAACATATAATGATGAGCACATTATTTTCTCTATTAATAATACCGATCACGAACAAACTTTTACGATTCCAGTAAAGGATATTGATAATAAAAATGTTCACGATCTGTATCTTGATAAAGAAATTATTTGGAATTTAGAAAAAGAACTAACACTTTCTCCAGGTGGATTTTCGATTTTGCAGTTTAAGACTTCTGATTAATATACAAGAAAGCCGTTTCGGAAAGCGAGACTTTGGAGCACTATTAAAGGTCTCGCTTTTTTGTTTTTTGTTTTTTGTTTTGTTTATCCTATGAGCGCCTCTTTTTCTGTTTTCCCTGCTACTATTGGTTTTCATCCGCCTTATGAACACCATTTTTTCTGCTTCTCCCGCTACTTTCG